>CAZNAP010000064.1:0-13315 GCA_964571145.1 uncultured Lachnospiraceae bacterium
TGTTTGTGCGGTTTTACGGGTGCTTCAAAAGTGCCAATAATAGCATCTTAACACCTGAAATTGACAATATATGCGCGATTCCATGCCGCTGATACAGCGCTTTCATCTCTTGATCCATACTGTTTTTCTCGCCCAGTAACATGGCTTTCATAGCTGCCGATTCTTTTGGTTCCAGATTTTCATCCAATATGTCCGCTAGCCGTTGTCTAAATTGATATACTCCTTCTTGAAAATCATTGTATTCATTTGTTTTTGCCAGAATCTTTGTCTGATACAGACGATAAGAAATATCTAATATTTGATAATAGAGAAATGCGTCAAACTGTCCGGGATTCGTGGCCTGTTCAATGCTTTTACACTTGCCTCGAACCATAACACGACTGCCCTGCTCCGGTTCCGGCTCTCCCGCCGATAAATAACAAATCACACCCTGCATCTCATCCGGTCCTGCTCTCACTGCCTTCAGATAAATGATTAGCGATGTCACTCCAAATTGCTCCGCTGTCTCCTTCTTGTATACCGTTCCGGTTAATTCCACAGTTCCCTCATAAGGATGTTCTTCAGGCTGGGGCATTCCCCGTAACTTCGTCAGCCCATATAGCAACAGAACAATCACTAGACAAACCAGACATAGTGGACGCTTTATATTTAGTTTTTTACTAATCAACACATAACCTGCCCTTCCTGCTACTCTACTATTTCTAAGTTACGTTCTATCAGTCGTTCTGTTACTCTACAATAAGTATCGCTCTATCAATCGTTCTGCTACTCTCATATTTAAAGGATGCGTCTTTGTTTCATACGTTAATATAATTTGCTCTCCGATAAAGTATCCATTTTTTTCAAATGTTTCAATTTTCTTAATTGCCTTTCTTGAATATTCCTCCTGATCCATAAGTCCGAAATGCTCCCAAATGAATTCTTTTCTTGTGCGTTTATTAAGTAATGTAAAATCAGGATAAATATTTCCATATCCCCTAAGTAGTAGTCATTTTTCATAATAATATGGGATTTTTAAAGAAAAAAACTTATCTGCCAGTATCTTCTCTGACTTTGATCGTACAGCTTCTCCTCTTTCCGTTATAATTGTTGTATCTTCATCTTCCGGTTGATAGCGTGCCGTATAAGATTGTTTCTCCCAAAAAGATAAGAATTGCTCATTCGGCAAAATATATGGTTTAATCCAGTTTTGCTTAATCGGTGCTAGATTTGTGTATATCTCTGCAATTCTGACCATATCAGAACTATTCAAATAGCGCGCTAATTTCTTATATTCTTCTTGTGCCACCGACCGAAGTTTTTTGGTATACTCTTTCTGCAATAGCAGGCGAATCAATTTAGTATTACTTTTTTTAATATATACTCCATGTGTATTTTTAGGGTCTGTACGTTGATAGTATTGCTCTCTCTTTCTCCCTGTCTCAATCCGAATCGTACCTGCTGGAGCCTTGGCAAGAAACAAATTGGAATTCACTATCAATTCCTCCAATTCTGTTTTCCTTGCATATAATTGTTTCATTAAATCATCATCCGCTAAATACATTTGTCTTGTTAAATTATCCATAGACTCTCCTTCTAAAAATGTGTTTTTACAATAGTTACAGATCTTGTAATACTTGTTTTGATACATCTTTTGATGCATCTTTGATGCTTATTTCTTAATGCTAAAATGCTTATTTCATATTGTTTATATGGGCTAAATCCTGCCACCGCGATAATCGGGTCATTTTATGATTATTTTGGAATTTACCTGTCGAAATCACCTGGTTTTAGAGGACATATTTGTTGCGCACGGGGAAATTGAATATTTTTGACTTGTTTTACAGGAAGAAAAGCCGAGATTTAAGAACCTAATTTGAATTTGTGATAATAAAACGGGTAATTAAGAGAGAAAATGATACAATTACCTGAGGCATGAAATTAATCACTCATAATTGCGAAAAATAGACGGGTAAATCCACTTTCAAATACCATAATTACCCGAAAGGATGAAACAAGAACAACTACAACACAAACAAGAAAACAATATTAAAACGAAAGAATGAACTAGGGAGCATGTACTATACAAATGAGCAAGCAACAACCCAAACGAAAGAATGAAATAGGAAGCAACTACAATACAAATGAGAAAGCAACAATAAAACGAAAGACCAATACTGCCCTTCCTAGTCACTCGGTGCTTACTCTACTATTTCTAAGTTACGTTCAAATATAGTGGAAAAGTTAATGTTTTCTTTGTAAACTACATTCGTATCCCCATTAATGGATATCTGCACCTTATTGATGTTGGGAAGCTCCACCAATGAATTGGTTAAGGAATAAATGGTTGCTTCTGAGGTCACATTATATATTTGTGTAAGGAAGGTGGCTCCGAGGTTTACATAACATATACCATCTTTCACATTGACACTAATAATTTTCGTTTCAGGATTCAATACCGGATAAGCTGCTTCGTCTTCTGCGGGACCTGCTAACAGTTGCTCGATTACCAGACGTTCCACAGGAATATTACTATTATATACTACAGTTCGATTAACTGACCGCAATTTATCCCCGTTTTCATTGGCAAAAAACAGAGTCAACTTCGCTTTTTCATAGGTATTGATTTCATTTCCGGTATTATCAATAAATGTTTCTGCATTCATGACACCAATTACATTTCCCAATGCATCTGTCATTGGATCATTTCGAATCAAAAAAGAAACATATTGAATACCGTCAATTTGTGTCAAGGTTCTGACGATTGCAGCTCTAACCAAAATCTCAGTGGTAATCGGTTGATTACGATAGTTTTCATCAAAGCTAAGTGTCAAACCATCTTCTACCAAATCATAACTCAACAAAGAATATTGGCCGCCAAGAGGTGCTTTATATTCTAATTTGGCTGGAATTTCACTTAGACTTGCAATCAACTCCTCCAATAAGGCTGACTGTTCTTTTGTAGTTGTTCTATATTCTTTATAAAAAATACCGGTCTCTTCATGGTTTACATAATATATTTTGTAAGCCGTGCCTTCTTCAGCAACCACTTGCTTTTGGCAAGCCGTCATAAACAACATGATGATAACCAGTAACAATCCTCTTATCAGATTTTTCATTTTCCTTAACCCCATTAATAAATGCACCCTGTAGTATTCTCATTAATAAATGCACCCTGTAGTATTCACATTAATAAATGCACCTTGTAGTATTCTTATTTATATATTTACCTCAGCGGCATTATCCTACACAATAATACGGCCTAATGGCATCTTGACTGTAAAGGTAGAGCCTTCGCCGGGTTCGCTTTCCAAACTAATCGAACCTCTATGAAGTAATACTGCGTTCTTGGTAATGGCTAATCCAAGTCCGGTTCCACCTATTTCTCTAGAATGAGATTTGTCTACACGATAAAAGCGCTCATAAATCATTTCTTTAGATTCCTCCGGGATTCCAATTCCTGTGTCTGCTACCTGTACCGTGAAAAATTGATGATCTGCATCTACCGTTACAACTACTGTTCCCTGTTCTCTATTATACTTAATTGCATTTTCAATTAAGTTAGTCATAATCAACGACATTTTTACTTCATCAACTTCAGCGATGACCTCTCTTTTACTGATTAGTGTTAACTCGACATTGTTCTTTCTTGCAATAGGGCGGAGACGCTTCAAAATAATTTCAGCAAGCTCATTAATATTAATCACACTGATATTCAGTTCCGCTGCTGACTTATCCAACTTTACAAGAGCCAATAAATCATTAATAATCTTATCTTCACGCTCAATTTCCTCTGCAATATCTACCAAAAATTCTCGATATAACTCTGGTGG
Source organism: uncultured Lachnospiraceae bacterium (assembly GCA_964571145.1). GTDB lineage: Bacteria > Bacillota > Clostridia > Lachnospirales > Lachnospiraceae > Suilimivivens. Next base: position 3,813 of record CAZNAP010000064.1, read on the forward strand.
TGCATCGGGTTGTGCCAATAAGGAATCTGCTAAAACCTTTACTGAAGTCATAGGTGTTTTAAGTTCATGTGACACATTAGCAACAAACTCCTGTCTGGAATTATCTAATGCTTTCATTCGATTTAGTAAACTGTTGAATGCATCTACAATATGCTCTGTTTCCCAGTAATCCGGTACAGAAATAGGTTCATTTGTATATCCTGCTTTTACCTCACTGATTGCTTTCGATATTCGGTCAAAAGGTTTGATTAAGAGCTGTGCCAAAATCAAAGCAATGGCAAATACACAAAAAATCATAATAATTTCAATGATTAAAGCTTTTCGATTCAATATTTCCATTGTGGCAATAATCGTATCTGTAGATACACTGGTTAATAAAACGCCACGTACTATTTCCGTTCCCTCCGGGAGCTCCTCTGTAGCTACCTGCTCGGTAACAACATCCACAATTGGAATTGTAATCTCAATAAAACCGTTTACCTCATCATAATGACTGGTACCGGTTCCCTTAATACACTTAATTACTTCCTCCGAAATAATCGTTTTATTTTCACTGATGCCATATGTATCCTTTACTACCTTCAGATTTTCACCAATAACCAACACCCTGCCGTTATAGAGATTGGCAAGCTGCTCCAGCTCTGCATTAATCACCTCCGAAGATGGTTTTTGCAGATAATTATAGGTAATTAAATGATTGGCAATGATTCTTAGCTGGGTCTGTACATCAGAAATTCGCACCTCGACTGCTCGATCTTCATAATTTTCCACAATTCCGGCACGCATAATTAAACTGGGAATCAATCCCATAAAGAAAATGATGATAAACAGAAATGCTTTCAGACTATGCCATATTTTTAGTTTTAAAAGCAAACTATGCCTTTTTTCAGTCATAAAAGTATGCCTTTCACTGATTCTGCTCAGGCTTGTTATAGTAATATCCAACACCCCATTTAGTATGTACATATCTGGGATCGGATGGATTCTTTTCAATCTTCTCTCTTAATCTTCTGACATGCACATCCACTGTACGAACATCTCCCGGATAATCAGCTCCCCAAATTAACTTTAACAAGTTTTCACGACTATACACTTTATTTGCGTTCATAACCAGAAGTTCTAGTAATTCAAATTCCTTGGCTGTCAAATTAATTTCTTTTTCTAAAACATATAATCTTCTGCCTTCGCAATCCAGCTTCATGTCACCGCTCTCGATTACCTTCACGGTCTCCTTAAACTTCGGCGATGTTCGTCTGATAATCGCTTTTAATCTGGCTTTTACTTCTAAAATATTAAAGGGTTTGGTAATATAGTCATCTGCACCATATTCAAGACCGAGGATTTTATCCATGTCCTCCCCTTTCGCTGTCAGCATGACAATCGGTACATTGGAAAATTCTCTTACCTGTTGGCACACTTCAAAACCATTGAGTTTTGGCAACATTACGTCTAACAACACGATATCATACTGTTCGCTCTGAATCTTGCCGAGTGCTTCCTCACCATCATAAGCACAATCTACTTCCATACCATCCTGTTCCAGGCTAAATCGAATTCCCTTTACAATTAATCTTTCATCATCTACTACCAAAACCTTTTTAGCCATTTCTTTTCCTCCAGCCTATTCATGGCCATTCGGCCAGTTATACAGTAATCTTATCTTTGATTTTTTGAAATAAGCCTTCTTTAATTCCGGCTACTTGCATGATATCTTCTATCTTTTGGTAATCCCCGTTAGTTTGACGATACTCAATAATGCTCAGGGCTTTATTATTCCCAATTCCGGGTAACGTGCATAACATTGCTTCGTCCGCTTGATTGATATTCACAAGCCCCGACATTGCCTGACCTTCTTGATCAGATGTTTCCGGTAGCTTCGCCGGCACATCTCCTGATGAAATCATAGAAATTTCTGGCAACTCCTCCAGCTCTATCAGAGTTGGAACATAGATTTTCATGCTATCACTCAGCAAATCGGCTTGATTCAGATAATCCTCTGCGGCATCCTGCCTAAATCCACCAGCCTTTTCGATTGCCTGATAAATTCTACTACCTGCCGAAAAAGTAAATACACCCGGATTTTCAACTGCGCCGCAAATATGTACCACACAAAACTGCTCTTCCTGAACAACTTTTATGCTATTTTCTAAGCGCTCCTTCAAACCCTCTCCAATCATCTCTTCTACAATCGGAGAAGCTTCCGGTTCTTCGGACAAAATCAACAGAGATTCTTCCTGTTGTTTTTGTTCTTTGCAACCCAAAAAGGCACAAAATAAAACAGCCAGAATCCCTATTAAAAATTTCACTTTCTTTTGCATCGTTACTTCCTTTCTGCCAAGCAGAAACCCCTTATAACGATTCTATTTAATTGTAGAATAAATTAGCAAGAATGACAAGCCAAAACTACTTCCACTTGAAAATAATTATTCCTGCAATGGCAATCAACATACCGATTACCTTTCTCCATTCCAGCGGCTGCTTTTCCACACCAAACCAACCAAGCAATTCAATTCCATAAGCTACAATCAATTGCGCAATTACAATCAACATAACCGCTTTCGCCGGGCCCAGTAAATCCATGCTCTTAATGACTGTATAAGTAATAAAAGCACCAATTGCACCACCCAGTAACATATATTTAGGTTCCACCTTAAAAACTGCGGTCAGTGAAGACCGATCCGAAATCAGCCAAGCGCCCAGACAAACCAACAATGCCGTAAATTGCACAAATGCACTTGCCACCCAAATACCGGAAGCCTTGGTTACCTGTGTGTTAAACACTCCTTGAATACTCATTAAAGATCCTGATATCAGTGCAATAAAAAATCCAATCATATGCGTCTCCTTAATTTTTCTGCTAATTAATTCTACCCATATGATTGGAAAATTATTCATTACACTCAATTTGTATTATTTATATCAACTATTCATCCATCGGATCGTCCATTGCTTCCTGCTTGTAAAACTCTTCATCCAGAAACTCAACGTCTTCTTCTTCAATCTCTTCTTTGATGCGCTCCTCTATATAAATATTGCCGGTAACCTGCTGCATAATTTGCTGTGAAAGATCGCGTAATTTATCGTTCGGATCCGCGCCTTCCCAAATATCAGAAAAAGCTGCTTCCAGTTGTACCCAGAAATTACTGGTTTCTATCATCTTCGGCATCGAAATCGAGCTTTCATATTCCAGTGCGAACTCATTCAAAGCTTCATATCCGTAATCCACATTTTTAGCCGCTGATACCTTACCGGTACGTGCAAACAAAATATCATTATATTCTGCTGTTAAGAAACCGGCAAAATCATTGGCTTCCTTCTGATAAGACGAATATCCGTTAATGACCACACAATTCGTCACTGATAAGGATCTGGTGGGAATTTCATCCGTAATATCCGGAAGCGGTATTACCCCATAATCATAGGCAAACAATTCATCTGACTTGGCTTGCTCCAACTGAAAAATAGCATCTGTAGTTGCTACGGTGAAGACCATCTTACCAGACATAAACTCGTCCAAAATAGCATCATAATCACTTTCTGAAGTGTCAATACTAAAGAATTGATTCAAATCCTGATATACGCGCATACTCTTAATGGCATCAATATTGTAAATATCTATCTGAGAAGTATCCCAACCGGCTTCACCGCCCATGTTAATAGCATTTCCTACGAAAAAGTAATTATAAAATATATCCGTAACATCCCACTTAAATACACCTTCTACCTGTTCAGGTGCATCGTAACTATCCGCAAATGAACGAATTTCATCAATTGTTGAAGGTAACAGTTCCTGCGTTTTTGCTTCGATTTGTTCCGGTGTAAAAGGACTTTCCTCCTCTACCGGCGTTGGCGTTGCAGTTGCAGCAGGTGCCTCCTCATTCAATTCAGTATCTTCGGTTTCCGGTCCATTTTCTTCCAGTGCTTCCTGTGCAGCTTCCGCTGCTGCCAAATCTGCTTCTGCTTGTAATTGGCTTTTAGCCATATCATTCAAATAGGTCTTATTATACAAAAAAGATGTGGTTTCAAAATAAAATGGATATCCAATCAGCTTGTCTTTATAGGTAGCTGCCTGTAATCCTGTGTTAATAAAAGCCTCATTCATCAACATTCTGTCTGTCGGTTCTACCTCAGAGGCAAGCCCTGCCAAATAAGCCTTTTCCAGCGAATCATGGCTGATTACATATAAATCAGGTGCATTACTCTCGATTGAATTCTGGTTAATTTTCTCCAAGTATTCCAAACCGGATTCCAGTACCGGTACAATTCTCACATCATGATTTTCGTTATAGATAACAGCGGCACTACTCAGATAAGAGGTAAGTGCTTCATCCGTATACCATAGGTAAAGGGTATCTTTGCCATTAGATAACAGACTCTCTTGTTGCTTCTCACTGATGGGTACGCCTGACCCGGCTACTACGAAGGCAAGTGCTGTGATGATTACCACAAAACCAACTGCCATTAGTCGTTTTTTCAGACTCATTCTATACTCCGTTTCTATTCATCCAGGCAGGTTTCCAAAATAGCCGCCATTTCATCCACATGCGCAGGGGTAATAATCAGAGGAGGAATAAACCGAATAATGTTCGTTCCTGCATTAATTAATACCAATCCTTTGCCCAGTGCTTTTGTTATAATGTCTCCTACAGGCTTGTTAAACACAAGACCCTGCATCAGGCCAACACCCCTTCTGGTTTCTATACAATCATATTTTGCAGCGATGCGATTAAGTGTATCTGTCAGATAATCACTCACCTGCTGTACATTATCTATTATATGGTTCTCCTCAAATAAATCAAGCACAATATTTATGGCAACTCCTGCCAATGGATTCCCACCGTAGGTCGTTCCGTGGTCTCCGCTGACCAAAGAATGCTGTCCCACCTTCTCTGTCATCAGAAAAGCGCCTACCGGCACACCACATCCCAGTGCCTTGGCTGTGGTCATAATATCCGGCTTGACACCATACTTTTGCCATGCATACATATAGCCGGTTCGTCCCATACCACATTGCACTTCATCTAAAATTAACAGAATATCTTTTTCATCACAAAGCTGACGGATATTCTTTAAGAAGTCCTCATTAGCAGGAATAATTCCGCCTTCTCCTTGTACGGTCTCCATAATAATTGCACAAGTCTTGTCTGTTACCTGTGCCTTAACACTATCAAAATCATTCATTTGCGCAAACTTGATATTTCCAATCATGGGTTCAAAAGCTTCCCGATACTTAGGGGTTCCCGTCACCGACAATGCTCCCATGGTCCTTCCATGAAAAGAATGTTCCATGGCAATTATTTCATGATCGGTAGTACCATCCTTCAAATATGCATATTTACGTGCCGCTTTAATGGCACCTTCAATACTTTCTGCACCGCTGTTGGTAAAGAAAACACGGTCCATACCGGAAATTTTCTTGAGTTTCTTCGCCGCTTCAATCGCTGGAATATTATAATAATAATTAGAGGTATGAATTAACTTATCAATCTGTGCTTTTAGCGCATCGTTATATTTTTGGTTGTTATAACCCAGTGCAAAAACTGCAATACCTGCACAGAAATCCAGATATTTCTTACCCTCCATATCATAAAGGTACACGCCGTCGCCTTTATCCCATACAATCTGGTAACGGTTATAAGTATGTAATAAAGCCTGCTCTGCTTCTTCTATATATGTTTTCATATTTTCCATTATTTTATCCTCTCACTGTCTTCATCGTTGATAATTGCTGTCCCAACGCCTTCATTGGTGAATATTTCAAGCAACAGACAATGAGGAATTCTTCCATCCAGAATATGAACTCTGTTGACACCATTTTCAATAGCTGACGTACAGTTGTTTAATTTGGGTAACATACCTCCACCGATAAATCCATCTGCAATCAGTGCTTCTGCATCACTTGCAGTAATTCTGGATATAAAAGAGGATTTATCATTGATATCCTTATATAGTCCCTCTATATCAGTCAGAAAAACCAGCTTATCTGCATCCATTTCTTTTGCAATGGCACAAGCTGCATCATCTGCATTAATATTATAAGTTTGAAATGTATCATCTAAACCAATAGGGGATACAATGGGCAGGAAATCCTTTTCCAATAAATCGTTTAGAATCTGTGGATTGACCTCTTTGATTTCACCCACAAAACCGATGTCCTGGCCGCCGGAAAGTTTCTTATCCACTTTCAGTAATCCGCCATCCTTGCCACTGATGCCAACTGCTTTCACACCCAGCTCCTGCACCATTGTAACCAACGATTTATTCACCTTACCCAGTACCATTTCAGCAATTTCCATGGTTTCATCATCTGTCACACGCAGGCCGTTGACAAACTGTGCTTCCTTGCCAACCTTGCCAACCCAGCGGCTGATTTCCTTGCCACCACCATGTACAATAATGGGTTTAAATCCTACTAATTTTAACAAAGTTACATCTTGAATAACTTTCTTTTGCAATTCTTCATTACTCATGGCAGAACCGCCATATTTAACTACAATAATCTTACGATTAAACTTCTGTATGTAAGGAAGTGCTTCGATTAACACTTCTGCTTTTTTTAATACTTCCTGCATATCTTTATCCATTTTATTTACCCTTTCTATCCGCATTCTCATTTATGTATACAATATTAACTACGATAATCTGCATTAATTTTAACATAATCATAAGTCAGGTCGCAGCCCCATGCAGTAGCTGTTTCCTCGCCGGACTTCATATCAACCATAATCTGTACTTCCGGGTTGGAAAGAATTTTAGTTGCCTCTTCTTCATTATAGCTGGCATCTTCCCCATTTTGGCAAATCAGAAGCTGCTGTTCTCCGCTTCCGTAATAGATATCTACAATTGTGGGGTCAAAAGGTGCTCCCGCATAACCCAACGCACACATAATTCTTCCCCAGTTGGAGTCATGTCCGTAAATAGCAGCTTTCACTAGACTGGAAGAAATAACTGAGCGGCTTAATGCCCTGGCATCTTCTTTGGTTTTTGCTCCAATTACCTTCACTTCAAGGAGTGCTGTAGCGCCTTCGCCATCACCAGCCATCTTCTTAGCCAAGGTTTCATTAATATAATGAAGTGCTTCTTTAAACAATTCGTATTCCTGTGTTCCTGCCTTTATTTCCGGGTTTTTAGCCATTCCATTGGCCATAATTAACAGTGTATCATTGGTGGAGGTATCTCCGTCTACGGAGATCATGTTGAATGTATCCTGTACATCTGCCTTTAATGCTGCGCTCAGCAGCTCTTTGGAAATAACTGCATCAGTGGTTAAGAAGCCTAACATGGTACACATATTGGGATGAATCATGCCTGAGCCCTTACTCATTCCACCGATAGTAACCTTCACGCCACCGACCTCAATTTCAACAGCAGCCTGCTTAGAAATAGTATCAGTCGTCATTATGGCTTCTGCTGCCAACGTTCCTGCTTCTAATGTTTCTTTTTTATTCTTAACCAGCTTATCCACACCTGCCACGATACGATCAATGGGAAGTTGCATGCCGATGACACCTGTGGAAGCAACCAAAACTGCCTCCTTGGGAATCTGCAAAGCCTGTGCTGCCGCTTTTGCAGTCTGCTCACAATAGCGCATTCCTTCTTCTCCGGTACACGCATTTGCTGTTCCTGAATTGACAATAACTGCCTGCCCAAAAGCTGATTCTTCTACTATTTTCTTATCCCAAAGAACAGGAGCTGCCTTCACTACATTTGTGGTAAAGGTGGCTGCCAAAATGCAAGGTTCCTTAGAATAAACCAATGCCATGTCCTTCCGATTCTGATATTTAATTCCTGCTTCCACGCCTGCTGCCTCGAAGCCTATTGGTGCGGTCACGCCGCCTGTCCTGATTTGCATATATTTAACCTGACCTTTCTGATTATCAATTTTGAATTTCCGATTTCACAACTAACTGTTAAATTTTACGATATTCTCCTGATTTAGTACAAAATCATAATAGTTCAAATCCTCCCGTTTTGTCCAGCCTATTTCCTTCCAAAATGTATTTCCAATATCATTTTTGGTAAAGGCAATCAACGAGACTTTGCTGATTTTCTCTTCTTTCAGTGCATTCATGCAGTGTACCACCATGCTTTTGCCAATTCCCTGCATACGAAAATCTTCATGTACACAAACATGATACAGACACCCTCTTCGTCCGTCATGCCCGCAAAGAATGCTTCCCACAATACGGTCACCTGAAACAGCTACCACACTGCAACCGGGATTTCTTTTTAAAAAGGCAGCAACACCGTCCTTTGAATCATCCAAACTACGGATTGCAAAACCCTTAATGGTCATCCATAAGTCACGTACCTGCTCATAATCATCTATTTCCATTGTTCTAATTTTAATTTGATTTGTTTGTTTTATTTCATTCATTTCATTCATAAATTCAATCCCTTTGCTTCATCGCAACCCAGCATAATATTCAAACATTGAATGGCGGCTCCCGAAGCTCCTTTTCCTAAATTATCGAATTGTGCTGAAAGAACGGTTCTGTCCTGGTTGCCCGTTACATAGATTCTCAGTCCGTCCCAGCCGGTGCAACGATTTCCCGCCATCATATTCTTCTGATCCTCCTCTGCTCCAAAAGGCATTACCTGCACAAAAGCCTGGTCTGCATAGAATTTCGCCAGCTGTTCTTGTATTTCCTCTGCTGTAAGATGCTTGTGAAGCAATTCATTATATAAAGGAAGTGATACCACCATGCCACTGTAATAATCAGCTACAATAGGTGAGAACAACGGCATTCTGCTTAGTCCAGTCACTTTCTGCATCTCCGGTAAATGCTTGTGATTCTGAGAAAGTGCATATTCTCTGGGAGAATCCAAATCTGGATGTCTGTCCTGCGCCTCATATTCTGCAATCATCTTCTTGCCACCGCCACTGTAACCTGTCAGTGAAAAGGCAGCTACCGGATAATCAGCAGGCAATAACCCTAATGTAACCATAGGATATGCCAGTGCGATAAATCCTGTTGCATGACAACCGGGTACTGCTACTCGCTTGCCTGCCTGTATTTGTTGTCTATGTTTAGCAGAAAGCTCCGGAAAACCGTAAGCCCAACCTTCCTGCGTTCTGTGTGCTGTAGAAGTATCAATAACACGAACTGATTCATTTTCCACTAGGCTAACCGATTCTCTGGCTGCCGCATCGGGCAGACACAGGAACGTAATATCCGACTGGTTAATCAAACGCTTTCTCTCGGCAAGGTCTTTTCTCAGTTCACTTTTTATAGGAAGTAACTCAATATCCTCTCTGCCTTCAAATCTTTCAAAGATTCTCAAACCGGTTGTACCTTCGCTTCCATCAATAAATATTTTCGTTTTTGCTTTCACTATACTTCTCATATAAATTACCCTGCCTTTCCAAACAATTATCTTATTACTATTATTACTATATCATGAACAAAGTTCATGATCGTTATCTACACTCGCTTCGCTCAGCAGTTTTTATTGTACCAAATCGCTGGCGCGATGGCTAGCGTAGTTTTTGATACATATTC
>CAZNAP010000065.1:0-13138 GCA_964571145.1 uncultured Lachnospiraceae bacterium
TCGATAACGAAGCATTATCGTTTTTGCAATAACTATAATTTATATAATTTCTTCTAAATGTAAAGTTGATAAAGTTCGAATATAGGCATATAATATTATTACTAAAGAATAGTTGAAATCTCAAGAATAGAAAGGATGATGATTATGAATCTTGCAAAAATTTCTACTAATGGTCAAATTACGGTGCCAGTGGAAATCAGGAGATTGCTTGACCTAAAATCTGGTGATAAAATTCTTTTTTACCAAAAGCAAAATGGTGAAGTGGTATTGAGTAACGCGTCTGCTCAAGCCATAAAGAAAGCGCAGGAAGCTTTTACAGGTGCTGCTGAAGAAATGGGCATTTACGGCGAAGACGATGTCCAGCAATTAGTGAACGAGGTACGCTACGGGAAGGAAAAATAATATGCGCATACTGATTGATACCATCAGTAGCCTATGCCGAAAAGCTGATACGTGATCCAAAGGATCAACCAATTGTAAATGCAGCAGTTGTTTTTGGGGTAGATATTATTTTGACTGGCGATAAAGACTTTTTAGTCCTTGACATGGAACATCCGAAATGTATGAATGTAACACAGTTTTTTGAAAGTGAAGACATAAAAGAGATATTATAAGGAGTTACAAATGGGAAAGAAATACATGGGACACATATTTCCTGCTATGCTGTCCTTTTTATTAACAGGGATATATTCAATTGTTGACGGTATTTTCGTTGGAAAAGCAATGGGAGATTTGGGACTGGCAGCTATTAACATTGCCTGGCCTCTGGTCGCTCTTTTAATTTCACTTGGTACAGGCATCGGCATGGGTGCTGCAGTGGTTACTTCTCTTAAACAGGGGGCTGGAAATCATGAAGAAGCACAACAAACAGAAGGAAATGCCTTTTTCCTGCTGTTGATTAGTTCTATATTGATTACAATTATTTTATTTGTGTTCGGAATTCCTCTGCTCCGACTATTAGGTGCATACGGAGAATTACTTCGTATGGCCACTATCTATTTATACTATATTCTGTTAGGTAGCGTTATTCAGATATTTGCAACCGGATTGATTCCTCTTCTGCGGACACATGGGGCTTCTGTCTATGCTATGTGTGCCATGGCTCTTGGCTGTATCTGTAATATCATTCTGGATTACTATTTCGTAATGGTGTTCGGCATGGGTTTGGCAGGTGCTGCTTTTGCTACTGTTTTAGGACAATGTATTACATTTATCCTTTGCATTTGCTTTTATTTGCGTAAAAAGAATCGCCTCCCCTTCAAAGACTTTCGTCCCAGAAAAAAAACGATTCATTCTATTTTACATGTGGCAATCTCTCCTTTTGGATTGACTTATTTGCCCTCTGTCACAATTATTCTGATGAATCTTCAAGCACTTCGTTATGGTGGCGAAGAAGCAGTCAGTGCTTACGCTGTTTTAGCTTACATTATTTCCTTTATGGAATTGCTGGTACAAGGCATTGGCGATGGTAGCCAGCCATTGCTATCTCATAGTCAGGGCAGTGGTGATCGTCACAAGCTCAAAATCTATGCCCGTTGGACCTTTTCGCTTGGGATTGGTTTTGGACTAGCCGGTGGTATTGCTTTTTATCTGGTACGTAATTTACTCCCTGTCTTTTATGGAACATCGCCCGAAGCGGCTTACTATATAGAACGTTCCGCTCCTTTATTTGCTTTGATTATGATTATGTATGGATTAACGAAGCCGGCAGTATCCTACTTTTATGCTACACACCGAATTCTTCGTTCAAACTTTTTAGTTTATGGCGAGATTCTTTTGACTTCTATTTTGATTTTTATTCTCCCGTCTTTCTTTGGAATTGACGGTGTTTGGTATACCATACCTGTTGTACAGCTGATTCTGAGTGTGTGCAGTATTGTCTTCTTGGCAAAGCGTCCTGCGAAATCCTAATCTCCGGGTGACTAAGCCCTTAAAATTCGAACACCTATCTTCTTTGTATAACTTTATTCTTACTTAGTATACTTCTAATAATTGTTTATCTTTCAGTTTTGTAGCCTGTATCCAAATTCTCATATTTGAGCTATTTGTTTTTGACAGTTTTTTCTCTTTTTTTAGGCTCATATCTTTATTTCCTGATTTAGGCTACATATATTCTCTGTTTTTTCCTTTTTAGTGCTTCTTTTTTATAGCCCAATTTAACAATTCTTGTTAAGGGCTATTTTTTAGCCCTTAAATTAATAGCCTGATTGCGCAAAATTCAATTGGGGATATAAATATATAAAAATACACTGTTTTTATTGTAGCCTATATTAAAATTCATCTATATAAGCTATCTTTTCACAATTGAGCATCTTTATCAAATGTTGGGATCACCCTGAACGAGGCAGCGAAGGTTCGAATTCCGAGTGACTAAGCATAGAGTAATTAACGGAGCAGTAAATAGGCCAATGGCAACAGTATCATCAGGAAAAGTAGATTCCATAGGGTGAAAATCAGCAGATATTTCCCCTTATTTGATTTAGCACTATGACAATAAAACTTATAAGAAATCAGACTGGCTAGGGACGCAATCAGTGTTCCTAATCCGCCTACATCTACACCATATAATAAAGCTTTGTACTGATCTGTAAAGCCTGATAACAGCATGGCGGCAGGTACATTACTGATAATTTGGCTGGCACCGGCGGCTACCCACAATTCACGCCCTTTTAGCATTCCTGCAACCCAGTTACTGACTGCCGGAATATGTTGCATATTTCCAACAAATACGAAAAAGCCTAAGAAGGTACCCAGCAAACAGTAATCTACTTCTTTGAACAAATTTCTAAACCCGATTATTCCCACCACAAACACAAGCATAAAACTAATCTGCCATGGAATCAGTCTGATTACCGTTCCCATACAAATTACAAACAATATAATAAGGGCTGTTAGCTTCAGGCGACTGGGCTGCCCCTTTCTTCTTTGAAACGACTGTTTGATAAGGACATCCTAAATTCAAATTAATCTCCTAATAACCCAGGTCTGCCAGTTGGTTTACATAATCTTTTGTTATGTTACCATTGTTGCTGAGAAGTTGGGGAACAACGGTCATTTTCTTATTATGTTCCGTTGCAATATCTTCCCAGATTCTGGACTTTGACAAGCCATTTTGACCCACGCCAATAAAGGGAGTGAAAAATTTATCTACTCCCTTACCAAAAAAATCATAATATGCATTTCTATAAATATAACCGGTGATACCTTCCAAAGGTGCAAAATATAGCTTCATTTGTACATCCAATCTTTATCTAGCATCCTAAGTCACTCGGTGCTTAGTCACTCGATATATACTATCACATCCTGTCACAATTTCAACACATAATTTTGTCCCACATGTTTTCGCTCGTATAATTTGTTGACAAGTCAACAAATAGTATGCTACACTCTTCCATGATTCCATTAGACAATTGCAAAACTCATAATTTGAACAAGTAGTAGTTTTGCAATTATCTATTGTATTAATCGGAGGAGGTGCTCGCATGAATGACCGCTTTTTAGACTTTACCATTTCGATTTCTAAATTAAACAAATTAATCCAGAAGCTGAAAACTGACGGTATGAAAACATTTGATTTAAAAGGTGTCTATACACTTTGCATGTATCAACTCATGGAAAATCCAACCGGATTAACTTCTACAGAAATTGCTGTCCACTGTGATTTGGACCCGGCTTTGGTATCTCGAACCATCAGCCAATTGCTAAAAGACGGCGTTATCACGAAACAAGAAGCTGCCGGCAAAACTTATCATGTTAAATACTTATTAACCGACAAGGGATTGGAAATAGCCACTGAACTAAAAGACATTATCCATCACATTCAGATTTTGGCTGATGATGGCATATCCGACGAAGAATTGACTGTGTTTTATAATGTGCTAAATAAATTACTACATAATTTTGAATCAATGACTAATGACAACTTAGGAGGTACCAAATGTTTGTTCAAATTATAACTGACTCAGCATCTGATATTGTAGGCTCACACCGAGAGGATTTAACCGTTCTTCCCATGACGATTACCTTTGGCACCACAGAATATCAGGACGGTGTAAATCTATCACATAATGAATTTTATGAAAAGCTGGTGGAAAACGACAAATTGCCTGTGACCAGCCAGATTCCCCCTTATGATTTTCAGCAAGCACTTCATAAAGTTAAAGAAGCTGGCGACTGTGCCATTGTTATTACCATGTCTGGCAAACTTTCAGGTACTTACCAAAGTGCATGCTTAGCTGCACAAGATTTCCCTGGTATGGCTTATGTAGTTGACAGTGAAAATGTTGCTGTAGGAGAACGGGCTTTAATTACCTATGCTTTACAGCTGAAAGATTCCGGCATGGACGCCCCGTCTATTGTGGAACAATTAGAAAAAGAGAAGAAAAATATTAGAGTCGTAGCACTTCTGGATACGTTGGAATATCTAAAAAAAGGTGGTCGTATATCTAAAACAGTGGCTTTTGCCGGTAATGTGCTTTCAATTAAGCCTGTCATTGCGATTCAAAATGGTGAGGTTGCTATTCTTGGCAAAGCCAGAGGCTCCAAACAAGGAAATAATATTTTAGTGGAACAAATCAAATCCGCAGGTGGTATTGATTTTGAAAAGCCGCTTTTCCTAGGTTACACCGGACTCAGCGATGCTTTGATTCAAAAATACATCACTGATAGTGAAACCCTATGGAAAAACGGCGTTAATAGTTTGTCTGTTGCTACTATTGGCGGAACTATCGGCACACATGCCGGTCCGGGTGCGATTGCAGTGGCTTTCTTTGCTAAAATTTCTTAATCTCCGGCCAAACCGCACTGAACAAGGTGCTTACCCAGTTGTACTGGTCATTATTGTCATAATGTCGATAGGTACCTTCAAACATCATAATCAAATATAAATAGACATCATACCAACGACTGCGGACAAGCTGACTTTTAGTCAATTGCTCGATTCCATAACCTGTTCTGAAGCTACGACTTTTATTGTGGAAACGGAATCTGTCTTCCATGAGACCTTCTGCCCAAAGTGCCCGCTCCCAGTCAATCATTGCTGTAATTTCACCATTCTTTACAAAGAAGTTTCCGTCCCAGGAATCCCAATGCACCAAATGTGGCTCTGTCACTTCTTCAAAATAAGGTTTATGTTTCTTAAGCTTTTGTAACACTTCTTTATACGGAACGGCTATCTGCATGTTTACAGCAATCCCATCTTCAATAATTCTTTTTAACATACTCGAAAAGGCAGTATACCAGTCCTCATACTGTAAGGATTCTTCACAGAAATGCCCGAATTTCTTACCCTTTATATGCTGAAGTTGACTCAGACATTGCCCAATTTTGAATTCAACCTCTTCCTGCTCCTCCTCGGTCATGTCTCCTCTTATACTGGAAAAGCTCTTTCCCGGCAACTTTTCCATAATGAAATATTCTCCGCTACAAATTTCCCGACTCTTGTCATAACCATACACTCTGGCTACTCCGGGAATATGGTTAACTCTGGCCAGTTTCATTGCCTTGACTTCTGTTTGCATCATTTCCACTTCACAGGACATAAGTTTCACTGCCTGATCTGGTGAAATTTTCAGAATGCACTCTCTGTCATCGCTCAATTTTAACCAGTAGGCCACATTGCAAAAGCCTTCCGATAATTCGTGATAATCCTTCAGAGAAATATTCTCTCCAAAGACTCTTTCCACCATTTTGATAATTTGTTCTTTATCTTGTCTGTTTTTAGTAATATTGTTCATTATTTTGCCAATTCGCTATTATTCCTCAGTGGTACTAATCGTCAGCAAGTCTTTAGATACCTTGCTTACCTGTCCGAAGGAACTCTTAACGCTTTCGGTTACGCTTGCCTGACTCTGAGATTCCTGAACGATTTGTTCCGCTTTTTCCAATGAGTTCTGAACCAGATTATGCATTTCATCTGTCATACTGAGAATCTTACTGCTGTAATTTTTAGTATCCACACTGGATTCCGATACTTTTTCAGCCATTTCTCTAGAATCAGATTGTAAACTTCCCAGATTTTCTGCTTCTTCTTTCGCTCCGTAAATCTGAGTAATACCTTCTTCTACATAAGTCAGATTTTTTGAATTGGAAGTATGTACTTCTGTAAGTAATCCGACGATTTTATCAATAATACCGGCAATTGCATCACTGGATTTCTTGGAATCGGATGCCAAATTTCTAACCTGATCCGCTACCACGCTAAAGCCTTTACCCATCTCACCTGCTCTTGCTGCTTCAATGGATGCATTCAATGCTAAGAGATTTGTTTGATTGGTAATTCTACTAATCTCAGTTGCGAAATCAGATACTTCTTTCATGCCGTCTTCGAGACTCTTAATGGAATTTTCTGTCATATTAGTTGCTTCTTCAATACGCTTCATTCCATGTGCCGTCTGTTCCATTAATTCAATATAATTTTTCATTTTAGCTGTCGTCTGGTCTGTAATTGTCAACATCTGACCAATCTTCTCAGCAATTACATCTACTGCCTGATCCATATCCTTCATGGAATCCTGCATCGTTTCCACATATTCCAGTGAACTGTTACAATCATTACGCGTTGTTCCTGCGGAATCAGCAATGATCTGATTGGTACTGCGGAAATCATTAATGCTTCCTTCCAGACTCTCTACTACATTGCTGAGTTCTACAGAAGCGCTGGCACACTTATCTACCAAATCAGCTACTTTCTTAGTATCATTGAGATTTTCCAACATTTTATGGGAGGCACCTGCAATCTTCACACAAACCAGCGTCATAACCGCAGATTCCATCAGAAAACCAACTGCTCTGCTGACAAACCATACAAAATTCGTTTCAAATTCTATCTGCTGAACTCCAATGGAACGCACATATAATGAAATAACCAATAAAATATAACTGATAATTGAAATCTTAAATGTAAATTTCTTATCATAATAAAACAAACTGAATACCATGGCAAAACCATATGTAATATAGATACCTACTGCCGCATTCATACTCATCAGTGCTACCAGACAAGCAAGTGCTATCGTAGTTGCATATTTCAAAAATCCAACAGGAGCATTCAGTTTATAGGCTACCGTTGGTCCCATTGTTACAAATGCTGCAATAATTGTCAGCACCAACAAATCTGAAATCTTTGATTGAAATAAGCCAATCAGTGAAAAAACCATAATTCCGGGAAATACCAATATCAGCCATCTGGAGATTTTAACAGCACTCTTCGTGACCGCAATATCATTTTCATAAAAAATATCTTTTACTACAGCATTTTCTTTCGTGTTTTCGATCCTAATCCCTCCAGTATTTGATGTGATACATTATGTTAATTATTATAAGTCTTTAAACGATTTTTGGCAACAAAGAAAGTGCCTAACCGGTCATTCTGCTTATCATAACATATAACTATAACACAGAATCGTTTTTTACCATTTTTGCAACTGAATAAACTACCATAAAATAACTTTTTTTGTATATAATAAGCATGTAGCTTTAATCATACTATTGAAAGGTGGTAAATTACAATGCAAAATTTTACTTTTTACTCTCCAACTTACTTTGTGTTTGGAAAGGATACTGAAAATAAAGCAGGAGAATGCGTAAAACGTTTTGGAGGTTCTAAAGTTCTGCTTCATTATGGAAGCGGTTCTGTCATTCGCTCCGGTTTGTTGGACCGAGTAAAGGCTTCCCTCGCTAAAGAAGGAATCGGCTATTTGGAACTTGGAAATGTGAAACCCAATCCTCGCAGTGGTCTGGTATATGAAGGCATCGAACTTTGCAAAAAGGAAAATGTCGACTTTATTTTAGCCGTTGGTGGCGGAAGTACTATTGATTCTTCCAAGGCAATTGCTGCAGGTGCTGTATATAATGGTGATTTCTGGGATTTCTATCAGGGTAAACCAATTGAACAAGCACTACCTGTGGGTACCATATTAACCATCGCTGCTGCTGGCTCTGAAGGCTCCGGTGATTCCGTAATTACCAATGAAAATGGTATGTATAAAAGAGGGGCAGGCAGTGATTTCCTCCGCCCCAAATTTTCTATCTTAAATCCTGCTTTGACACAAACCCTGCCACCCTATCAAACAGCCTGCGGTATTACTGATATTCTGGCTCACTTATATGAACGTTATCTGACAAACTCCACAGATGTTGAAGTTACCGATAGAATGATTGAAGCCTTGATGATGGCTATGATTCACGAAGCACCCCGTGTCATGGACAATCCCGACAATTATGAAGCCCGGGCAAATATCATGTGGGCCGGTATGATGGCACATAATAATTCTTGCGGCGTAGGCAGAAGTCAAGACTGGTCCAGCCACAATATTGAACATGAACTTTCTGCTCTTTATGATTGCGCACATGGTGCCGGGTTAGCTGTTACCATGCCTGCAGTATTTACTTATAATATGAAACATGATGTGATGAGATTTGCACAGGTCGCTTCCAGAGTCTGGGGATGTCCTATGGACTTCAGTAATCCGGAGGTAACTGCCAAAGCCGGTATTGAATCCCTTCGCCAGTTCTTGATTTCTATTGGAATGCCCTCCAATTTCAAGGAACTGGGCGCTGATGCCAAGGATATCGACAAACTGGCGCATATTGCCTGCTATGGCGACGGACGTACCGGAACTATGGATGGATTTGTCGAATTATCCGAAGATGATGTGAAAAAGATTTATCAACTGATGCTATAAATATTATAAAGTCGTTTTAGGCGGTGAAGCCCAAAACGACTTTTATTTTGTAAATAGAGTGATTAACGACATCCGCCGCCGCTTCCACCACCTGAACTTCCACCACCGCCGCCACCGGAGCTGGAACCACCTCCACCACCGCCGGCACGTGAACCTGAAATACCAGCTGTAGAAATGGACGATATCGCATGGAATGTACTGATAGAACTGTAGCCATAATAGTTTCTGGCTGGATCGTTAAAATAATTCGGATAAATATTTGCAAATGTTTTGGCTACTTCATCTGCCATACCAAACAGCTGGGCAATAATGAGATATTGATCCCATAATGCAACATCCTGCACACCGCGCTCATTGAGTAATGTGTAATTTTTAAAGAATCGCAGCAATCCACTTAGGTAATGTACTTGCAGTCGTCCAGGGTCTGTAAACGCAACCGGATAGCTATTTAAGAACAGAGATTTCTGGAAAATCTTACCAGCAAATCCATCATTTCTGAGTTGCTTTTCACCATCTTCCTTGATAGCCTTTAATGCGGCATCTACCTTGGAATAATTACTCTTAGCCCAACGATATAATTCCTTTTCCTGAAGAATATGATCCCCACCACTTGCAGTGTCCAACAGTGTAAAAAGCGCTTGTTCGCTCTCATTGCTGGACATAGGAAGACGCATCATAATGATAGATGGTGCAGTTTTGCCCATAGAACCGCTAATGCCGTTTTTCAGTTCTTCTCTAACAGAAATACAGCCCTCCTGCAACCATTTCAAGAAATAAGCACCAATGATATTATTATTTGCAGTGCCTACCATGATTATATGACTTACGGAATATAATTCGTTCAGAAAGCCGTTAAAAGGAATATCTCTGTAATAGTAATCAGACTTTTGTACTTCTTTTCGAAGAAAGTAAGCTGAATACGCATTACCGGATAAAGTAGGATCGGGTTCATCTTTACTTAGATTGTTAATCAGGTTCAGGAGTAGATAGATGAGACCCAGTGGAAAGCAACCAATCAGTAATATGACAGTAAGTACCCAGAAGGCAGGGCTCTTGTATCTTTTTACGTTAGATGGAATAGCGGCCAAACGTCTGGCTTCTTCGAAGGTCGTAATTTTTTTGCTTCCATTTGCACTAATTATGATGCCTACAATAAAAATGATGAATAATATAGCAAATACGATAGGTGAAATAATGCTAATAAAGGTGGATATACCACTGAAAGCAGATTCATAGTCACTGTTTTTTATCGCACGTTCCTTCATTTCATCAAAGGAACCGTCGTGAATGTTCCGAGTGTCAAACATATCTCGTGGAAATTGGCACATGATGGTCACATAATCATCACTGTCAAGATTGGCATTACTCCAAGCTTGCACCTCACCCTCTTGAACATATATTTCTCCGTTAAATCCAAAAGCCCAAACGCCTACTTCATCTGATGCAAAGTCGGTGCCTTCCTTGCGAATATTTACATTAATTTCCCATGGACAAGCACTCAGCTCATCATTAATGAGGCGTTGATTAAATCCACAATAATCATCAAAACCTTTGACGAAATTCGTCATACGATAGGAAGCGGTATAGGTGTGTAAACCATGGCTACCAAGACCCCAGCACAGTTCATAATCACCACCGCCTTTGTTCACAATGCCGCATTTACCGGCTTTTTGCTCCAGTGTACGATCAAAATCCCATTCACCGATATTTTCATAAACTTCTCCGGTTTCATCTGTAACGGAAAAATCTTTGATTTTAATCTCACCCAAATTACCCTGTACCAGATACCATTCCGTTCCTTCATCTGTATAGACATCCCATGTTTCAGAAATTTCAGCATTGCCTTCATCATCCAATGTAATGTCAATTGTAATGGAATAAATGGATTGATCGGCATGAACCTGCATAGCAGGCCAAAAGAGTAAGGAGATTAATGAAAACAAGCCGATAGCCAAGCATTTTATGTAGTGCTTTTGTTTCATAAGAATAATTGCCCCTTTCGTGTATTACATTTTAGGCATATCTGTTTTGTTAGCGTCAGCTTCCAGATAATCACGTACTGTAAAATGAAACATCCCGGCGAACAGACAGGAAGGAAACTGTCTTACAATACGATTGAATTTGGTAACAGTATCATTGTAAGTCATACGGCTGATACGCACCTTGTTTTCATAATCATTCAAGCTATCCATGGTCGATAGGTAAACAGAATTTGCCTTTAAGTCAGGATAAGCTTCTCCTATGGCAAAGATTTTTGCAGTCAATTGATCCATCAAATTATCCTGTTCCAAAGCATCCGAAGCGGTACTTCTCGTTGAGATTCCTTTTCTGGAGGCAATAATATCCATTAAAGACTTATACTCAAATTCGGAATAATCTTTGGTGAGTTTAGCTAGATTGGTTAAAGCATCCCATCTGGAGGTCTGTTGCACACCAATTTGGGACATGGCATTACCACAGAATTCGTCGATTTGGACTAAGTTGCGTTGTGTACTGACAGCCATACCAATAATAATAACAAGTAAAATTACTACAATTAAAATAATTAGCATCTTCTTTTTCTCCTATTAAGTAGTTGTTTTGTTGTTTTGGTTGTTTTGTTACTTGCTAACAATATGCATAATAGTAGCATTTTTCCAGACGTGTTGCAAGCTTGTCATTCCTTGTATCCGGCGTTATAATTAAGTACAAGTTTACGAGGTCTTTTGAAGAGGAGTCACATATTTATGCTGAATCGATTACTGGGAATTATCTACATATTAATGAATAGAGGAACTGTAACTGCAGGAGATTTGGCAAAGCGTTTTGAGGTATCGGTACGAACAATTTACCGAGATGTGGAGTCATTAAGTATGGCTGGAATACCGGTTTATGCCACCAAGGGCAAGAATGGTGGAATCAGTCTGACAGAACAGTTTGTTTTGGATAAGATGTTGGTCACAAAAGAGGAGCAAACACAAATTTTAGCAGCACTTGTAAGTCTGCAGGAAACCGGTGCTCAGGATGAAAAAGAAACACTGGAGAAACTGGGTGAATTCTTTAACGTAGAACCGCAAAACTGGGTTGCTATTGATTTATCGGATTGGAGTGGCAGCAGACAGCAGTTATTTGAGCAGATTAAAAATGCAATTTTGAAGCACAAGGTTCTAACCTTTGATTACTATAATCAAGCAAGTATCAAAAGCTTCCGCACGGTAGAACCAATACAGCTGTTATTTAAAGATTATACCTGGTATGTGAAGGCATATTGCCGAAATAAGGAAGCTATGCGTTTATTTAAAGTGTTGCGCATGAAAAATGTCAATACAACAGAGGAAGTGTTTGTACCGAACAAATCAAAGTTGGAAGAACTAGAAATCAATACCGATTTATCTAAAAATGATGAAATAAATGAATATATTATGAAAGTAACGTTGTTAATCGATAAGAAAGAAGCTTATCGAGTTTATGATCGCTTTGAAGAAGATGAAATAACCATTCAGGAAAATGGCGATTTCTTGGTACAGACAGGTTGCAGTTGGGATGATTGGAATTTTGGAATGATTCTTGCTTTTGGCCCGTCCTGTCAAGTGATTGAGCCGGAGAAATTTCGGAAAGAAATACAAATTCGAGTTGAGCAAATGCGTAATTTATACAAATAAACCTAAAATGACTAGAGAATTGCAAATTTCTCTGTCTCTGCTGCATTGCAGCACTGTGCAATTTGTTCCGCTGAAACTACTTCTTTTGATTCCTTACCACCGGTTAACAGGTATTCTACATTTCCATTATTTCCTTTAATCGGTGAACGAATCAATCCATTCAGATATAAGCCTGCCTGTTGCATCTCCTGTACAAAAAAGTGTATCTGCTTTATAACATCTTCTTGATGAAGCGGTATTCCATTTTTGCCAAGGCAATCAGCAGGTAGCTCAAACTGAGGCTTGAAAAGCAGTACTACTTTTCCCTCCTCTTTCAAAAACCGCAAGCTTGCAGGAATAATCTTGTCCAGTGAAATAAAAGCAACGTCTGCTGTAATCAAATCAACTGTTTCTGGAATGTCTTCCTCTGTCAGATTTCTAGCATTTTTGCGTTCGAGCACCACTACCTTCTCGTTTGCCCTCAGCCTATAATTCAGTATTCCGTATGCTACGTCCACTGCATATACTTTCCCCGCACCATACTCCAGCATACAATCTGTAAAACCACCCTCGGAAGCGCCGATATCAATAGCTGTCTTCCCTGATAAATCCAACGAAAAACGCTTAATTGCTTCTTCTAACTTATGTCCCGATCTGGTTACAAACTTGGACTTTTTCTCTTTGATTCTGACAACATCCTTCTTCTTCAGGCGATAGTTTATCCAGTCGCACACTTCCTCATTGACCAGCACCTTACCGCCCATAATCATGCCATTAGCCACAAATTCACTATATTGATATTCTTCACAGACATATTCTATTAAGGTCATACTA
>CAZNAP010000066.1:0-13046 GCA_964571145.1 uncultured Lachnospiraceae bacterium
GCGGGAGAAGGTATCTGCGTAAACTCTAAAAGAATTCATGCCAATAAATCTATTCGAGGAGAATACTGTATTTTTTATTGTATTATCGTGCATCCATCTTATCTTTGTGTTTCCCATTATATTGAACAAAAATATGTAAATCCTGTTATTGGACCGGATTCTTTTGATTATCTTTTACTGCAGCAGGGTGATTGGACGAGTCAGATACTTTCCGAGTTAAAAAGAATGTTTGCTGTTCCGGATGAAGACCTTTTGGAACTTGAAGTCATCGAAGTGTCCTTTAGAATTCTTCGAATTATTTATAAAAACAGAAGGACTGAATTGCCTCAAGGCAATACTTCAGGGCAGTATGTGACCCCTTTCAAGACAATGGCTTCTTTTATTCAGGAACATTATATGGAAAAGATTTCTTTGGA
The DNA here is from genome assembly GCA_964571145.1 of uncultured Lachnospiraceae bacterium. Lineage (GTDB taxonomy): Bacteria > Bacillota > Clostridia > Lachnospirales > Lachnospiraceae > Suilimivivens. Next base: position 417 of record CAZNAP010000066.1, read on the forward strand.
GGAAATTGCAGAAGCTGGGAATGTTGGAAAGACTTTATGCGCGAAGATTTTCAAGAAGTTTGCTTCCAAAACGCCAGGTGATTATCTGATTCATTACCGAATTACAAAGGCTATGGAACTGTTACAGGATAGTGATTTAAGTATTACAGAGATTTCCTATGAAACAGGTTTTAATAGTGCCAGTCATTTTACTAAGACCTTTAAGGAGATTGTTGGCTGTACCCCTAATAAATGTCGCGATGCAACGCAGGAAGTCAATCGCTTTATGCAACATTACTAAACAATAGTAGTGTTTATATTAATAGTAGGCATTGATTGTTCGAGAAAATCGGGTAATTTCTGCCTATCTTCCGCAAATTACCCGTCGTTATTCCTTGATTTTGGCCTATCTAAATTAAGGAGCGAGTTAATTCTCTTTTACAAAGCTTATTTACCCGCTTTGGTTTCCATATATCTGCATTTATCACTTGCATCCCCAATAATTTTCATGTAAAACAAGGCCATTCAAGTTGTTTTCCCCGTCTCGTTTTCAAAAGCAGCATTAATCGAGCATTTGTAACGGGTAATACTCGATTTTTAATATGTGTTTACCTGTGTGAGGTGGTTGGAATAGTGTTTTAGATAAAAGTAATCGAAAAACTTGATGAGCCGTGCGAATAACATGGTCCTAATTTTGTTATTTAAACAAAAATAAAAAAGAACCCAGTATCATACTGGATTCTGTAGAGCGCGAGACGGGACTCGAACCCGCGACCCCGACCTTGGCAAGGTCGTGCTCCACCAACTGAGCCACTCGCGCATATTTGCATCCGTACCCGACGGACAAATATTAATATACTATATGATTTTTACTTTGTCAATTATATTTTTTGATTTTTTGAGCTGAAATTTTAAGCTGAATTTTGGATTGGTTTAGCGTAGCTTTAATACAGTGTAAACTTTAGCTGAAAACCCTTAAACTAATTTGTACTATTATTTCCTCATAAACATTACATTAATGAGCACAAAAAACAAATTATCAGGTGATGATATTGGGAAAGTGCTTAACAAAAAACAAAGGAGGAATAAAAATGTTTATCAAGAATAAGAAAAGGTATTTAATTAGTTTAGCGGTGAGTTGGGTTGGAATGATCATTTATTATGTGGGAGCAGAGTTGGTTAAGAGTACAGATATTTGGTTTATAGCATTATTTGCTGCAATTATTGCAGGTGCCCTGTGCGGTTCATTTGACGTATATTTGTCATTGGTGAAATTTGTCTTTAAGAAAAGAAGTAAAGTTGTAATTTTATTTTTACCATGGCTAATCATGTATTTTATGTTGAAAGTAATGCTTGCATCTGTAATTTTATCATTTGGATTGTTATTTTGGCTCGCTTTTCCGGGAGTATATGCTCTGATTGCATGGTTTAAACATCACGACGAGCTACTTGCTTGAAACTAAAGGCACTAAAACTGTATAATAAAATAGCTATTAATAATAAACATACTGGAGGGGTAACTAATGAGTTTATTTTCAAAGAAAACATTTACGTGTGAAAGATGTGGACAAGAGTATCAAGTAAGGATTGCTTTGGGTGCACATATCTGTGATGAATGTCTGAGAAGAGAAAATGAGAAAAAAGATAACGTAAGGGGCTATTTAGATTATGCGAGAAAGCTAAAATGGCCTGACTATACTGAGGAACAGCTTGATCAGATTGCAGAACATAGATTTCGTATTTTAGAGAAATATCGCCAGACTCAGGGAATTTCCCGAGCAGAACTTCAGGCAGCATCTGATAATTATAAGAAACTAACAGATGATCAAGCGGCGGATGTATTAATAAGGATGTCTAATTCTTCGGTAACAGCTACTACAGGAGCAGCATATACAGGGTGTTTCTTTGCGCCTACGCAATTTGAAAAAACAATTATTGATGCAGAAGATGTATTTGCAGTTGGTTATACTGATGCTAATCAACTGAAAGCGGAGGGACAGGAAGTTATTCTTTGCGCTGTCTTCACTAATGATCCATATATACCAGTGTTTCCAATGATTTATGTTGGAAAGTTGGGCTTCTTTGAAATGATGAAGAGTAAAAAGGGACGTGCCGGTGTTAGCGCTATGTTTGAATCCATTTGTCCGAATCTTCAATACCCGGTACAAGATATGAAGATGTTAAAAAAACAAATCAAAGCAGATGGAAGTGTGAAGGGAAACATGGAAGCAAAATTTATGTTGGATAGAATTTCAGATGCTTCGATAAGTTATGGGATATTTGATGAGAATGAAATGCATAGCAATTTTAGTCAGGCTTCAGTTAATATGTTAGATGCGTACGGGTATATTCAAGAAGATCAAATTGGTCAAATTCTTAAACTAGACAAGATGTTTAATAGAAATTTTTGGAGCAAACAGATTAAGAGACTCGCAAATTACGATATCGGCGATCAATAATGCTTGTCAGTCAGAAGGCTAAACGGAGAGTAATATAGAATGGGAAGAGATGACAATATCGAAATTTTTACAGATACAGAAAAACTATGCAAGACAAATAGCCGATTATCAGAATCTATAAAGAAGTCAGTTGCAGGACAAAAGGCAATATTGGAAGCAGATGTGCTGCCTACGAAGAATCTCAAACTGAATAAGAAACCGGCAGATATAGTTGTATCTAAGAAACGCACCTTTGAAGCGGCAAGTGGATATAAGGGACAAAAGATTGCTGTACATAATTTTGCGTCGGCTACTAGTCCGGGAGGTGGAGTAAAAAAAGGAGCAAGTGCGCAGGAAGAATGCCTTTGTAGATGCTCGGGATTGTTCTTTTGTCTAAATACTCCTGCCATGTGGGCTGGATTTTATACGCCACATAGAAATGCACAGGATGCAATACACAATGATGATATTATCTATACACCGGCTATTACTGTATTTAAAACAGATACGTCTTTTCCTAAATTAATGAATGAATCAGATTGGTATGATGTGAATGTTATTACCTGTGCAGCACCAAATCTGAGGCCCAACCCCAGTAATCAATATAACCAGAGGGATGGACAGCAGGCTGTGCGGGTGAATGATAATGACTTGTTTATTTTACATGAAAAACGGTTACGCAGAATTTTAGATGTTGCAATAGCCGAGGGCAATGAGGTTGTAATACTGGGCGCTTTTGGGTGTGGTGCATTTGCGAATAATCCGAAGACAGTTGCCTTGGCGGCAAAGAAAGTGATTGCAGATTATGCATATGCATTTAAGCAGATTGAATTTGCAGTGTACTGTAGTCCGAGAGATGAGAGCAACTATGAAATTTTTAAGAGTGTACTGGGGAGTAATCAATATGAGTAGATTTACAGGGAAGAAAATTAAAATATGGGTAGATGATGTGCGTGCAGTTCCGGCAGGTTATGTGGGAACAAAATCAGTAAATGAAACCATTGCGTTAATTAATGAAATTGAATGCGACGGTGGGGAAGTGGAGCTTTTGGATTTGGATCATGATTTGGGGGATTATGCAAGTCAGGGCGGAGATGCAATTAAGCTACTTGATTATCTGACAGAAAGGGAGACTTTTTATCCATTTATCATTCATTCTGCCAACCCTGTAGGCAGAGCTAACATGGAACTTGTGCGAGCACGTTTTTGGCCCTGTTAGGACAAGCGACGTGGCACTGAGCGACTAAGCACCAAGTGATAAAATTATATATAAACATAACAAAAAGTACGGCTAATACAGCCGTATTTTTTGTTATGTAAACAAGAAGTAATTGACTATTTCTCATAAAATTGATGAGCTACTCGGATTGGCGTTTAGCACCGAGTGACTAAACCACAGGTTTATAGGCAAACTTCAAAACAGTGAGTATACTGACATTAAGATATGAATTGGTGATTCGCTATCCGCAGGGCGATAGGAGGAGAAAACGATGTTTAGTGTAGGTTATAGTCGAACGGCAGGGTTACGTGGCATAACGCAATTAATCAGATTGGGTGGTTTCATAGAAGAAACAATCAAAGAAGAGTTATTTGATACGTTGCCGAAAGAATTAGCAAAAGCAATAGAAAAAAATAATTATTTTGGACCTGGTCTATGGAATATTGTGGAAGCTGCAGAACGAGCGTTGAAATGTTTGTATGCTAGTGATACGTATGACTTCTATGAAGACAATCAAGTGTCCATGGAACAAAATTTAGCTTTTTTGAATTGGTATTTGGAACAAACAGTCAGAATTGAGACAGAGAAATATCTAAATCACACAGGTCGAGATTGGAAGAATCGTAATTTAAGCAAAAATACAATATCGACCTTAGAGAATATACCAACTGTTGAGGAAAAGGTTCTGAGCTTATTCTATGGGCTGAATGGTGACCAAGAGAAAACAACAGCTCAAATAGCAGCATTGCCAGAGTTTCAATGTGAAGAACGCTATATTACAAAAATACTGGAAAATACAGAGCAATTCTTCAACATCGACAGAAAAGATTTAGGAGGACATTAATGATGAAAGATAAAACTTGTTTAGCAGAAGGGCTTGTTGTTCCCGCTGATTTTGAAACAACAGGAATTAATCTGAATGAAATAGTAGTTGGCAGCACCGGTTGTGGTAAAAGTATGTCAAATGCATACTCCAGATTACTCTATACCTATGAATCCAGCGTGGTAGTTCCTATTACTAAAAAAGCGGTACGGGAAAAGTTCTCGAAACTGTTTAAGGAACGTGGTTATGAAGTAATGAGTCTTGATTTTGCCAACCCACAAAACAGTACGGCAGGATATGATCCACTGGATTATATTCATAGTGACGAAGATGTGATTCAAACAGCACGAAATCTCATAGGTGCAGACCCAAGCAAGAAAAGAACCGGGGAACCTGACCCCTATTGGAATGATAGTGCCACCAGTGTGCTTGCAGCTGAAATCAGCCTAATTAGATTAAATGCAAAATCAGCAGGAAAAGAGCCCTGTTTTGCAGATGTAATTGAGTTGCATCGTTCTATGAAGGTGGATACAAGAGAAAATTTGCTCAAAACAAATTTGGATAAGCTGTTTGACAAAGCAGAAATGAAGCACCTGGGAAATCAGGCTTCTGAATTGTGGAATACAGTCAGGAATCTGGCACCCAGAACAGCATCTTGTATTCTTTCCATAGCTAATAGCGCACTGGATAAAGTCTTTTCAGACAATGTCATTGCAATGACCAGAAAGAAAAAGAAAGTTGCGTTCAAGAAACTGGGTGAGAAAAAGACAGCACTGTTTATTACTACCTCACCAATGAACAAGAGTTTGCAAAGCTTAGTAAATTTGATGTATGCAGACATGTTTCGTGAATTGTTTGAAAGCGCAGAGAAGAATAGAAACAGTCGGCTGGATGTTCCGGTACATATTATTTGCGATGATTTCGCCTGTGGTAGCAGAATTAATGATTTTGAAGATTACATCAGTATTTTTAGGGCAGCAGGTATCAGTGTGACGATATTGCTTCAAAGCGAAACACAACTGTCTTCTATGTATGGTCAAAATGCTGCCGTTACTATTATTAATAACTGTGATACTTATGTTTATATGGGCGGTATGGACATCAGCACTTGTCAGCATATTTCGCAAAGGATAAATATGCCGTTAAATAAAGTACTCAATATGCCACTGGAACAAGTTATGGTGTTTAGACGTGGTAGCGAACCGTTTGTTGCCAGACGTTATCAAATACTCAATGATCCACTATATCGTGAAAAAATTTTAAAGGAGCAAGAAAAAGATGGCAGATAAAATTGTACATACAACAACCTGGGTGCCAACAGTAGAGGAGGAATCCTGTAACGGAATCAGAGAAGTACAGCTTAAAACCAAGCATTTTAGTAATCGGAAACTCTTTTTGACAGGAGAAGTAACAGAAGATATGGCTAATGAATTTGTGTCAGAGTTGCTTTTCCTGGGTCAGAGCAATGAACCGGTGGATATTTTCATTAACAGCCCCGGTGGCTCAGTGAATGCAGGGCTGGTCATTTATGACGTGATTCAGGCTTGCCGGGCGAAGCTGGAAATCAACATGTATTGTATTGGCATGGCAGCTTCTATGGGAGCAGTGATTTTAGCTGGAGGTCAAGAAGGCCACAGATTCATTCTGCCACATAGTAAATGCATGATTCATGAACCCCTGATTAACGGTGGAATGAGTGGTTCTGCCACCTCAATTAAGAAAACTGCAGAATCGATTCTTGAGACCAAAACTATCATGAACGGAATATTGGCCAAGCATACCAATAAGACTGTTGAAGAAATCGATGAAGCAACTTCTTTTGATAATTTTATGAATGCGGAAGAGGCAATTGCTTTCGGATTATGCGATGAAATTCGAAATATTTTTTAAAAGGTATTATTGGCAAGATTTTACTGGTACTGACAAGGTGTTTTGATTATAATTGAAAAGGGGTGATTTGTTATGATTTATATAACCGGAGATACCCACGGAGAGTTCACACGTTTTGCAAACAAACGAATCAGACAGCAGGGTATGGAGCTGAATGAGCAAGACTATATAATCGTATGTGGCGATTTGGGGCTTTGCTGGGCTAAAGATAATACTTTTAAATATCACTGCAAGAATTTTGCACAAAAACCATACACCGTCCTGTGGGTACAGGGAAATCATGAAAATTACGATATGATTGCGGAATATCCAATAGAGGAATGGCATGGTGGACAAGTCCGCCATATTGTAAAAGACAAAGTGATTTTATTGGAACGTGGTCAGGTTTTTACTATTGAAGGCAAAACTTTCTTTACCTTTGGAGGGGCATCTTCACATGATATTCAGGGTGGTGTTCTGGATCGAGAGGATATTGATTTCGCGGATGACCGGAGGCGGGCTATTAACCGCGAACTGCCTTTTCGAATTTTGCATGAATCATGGTGGCCGCAAGAATTGCCATCAGAAGAAGAAATGGCAGAAGGCATCAAGAATTTGGAAAAGGTTCATTATCAGGTGGATTATGTCATTACGCATTGCTGCACAACAACCATTCAGAACAAATTAGACCATTCCACCGGACATTTATTGGCCCCGGATATACTGACAGACTATTTTGAGATGTTAGAGCATAAATTGCAGTACAAGCATTGGTATTTTGGGCATTATCATGCAGATGAAAAAATAGATGGGAGTCATACCCTGTTATATCACGGAATCATTACTTTGGAGAGTGGATATGCAAAAACAACTGGAAACAATCGCCATTAAAGATGAAATTTCAAAATGTGAAGACATTGATGAATTGAAGGAAAAAATCTTTCCGATGATTAAGACGCAACAGGAGCAGTGGGCGAAGAAAGTAAATGAGATAATCACTGCTAATGGATATACGAAATCAAGGTTTGCTGACTTATGCGAGGTCAGCAGGGTGTCCGTTGACAAATGGTGCAAAGGTGCCATTCCTAAGAACCGGGAGACTTTCCTAAGAATCGGAATGGCAGCAAATTATGATTTGGAGCATATGAATCAATTGTTGCAAAGATACGGACAGTATCCTGGGTTATATTCAAAGAGTCTGGAAGATTGTATTTGTTTATTTTTATTGCAAAATAACGAGAAAACAGAAATGTTCAGTAAGTATCAATATATTCTGAATAGGATCAAAGCAACGATTATCAGACAAGATGAAACAGCGGCAGAGAATGTGAGCACCACTAAGTTTGATGCCAAACTATCTGAAGTAAAGGATGAAAATGCACTGGAAAGATTTATAGTAGATAATATTCAAGTTTTTTCCTTTGCTTATCATAAGTTTTATGCGTATGTGAAGATGTGTATTGATGCGAATTACCAAGGATACGCTGATAGCGTCTTTGAACTTGCACAGGCACAGGACTGGTCCTCTTCATTACGACAGTGTGTGTCGGCGATTCGTCAAAATAAATGGTATCCCACAAGAAACAAAATTATTTCATTGGGATTACATTTAAGCATGGATCATGAGCAAATCGATGAAATGCTGGCACTGGCACACATGGAGCCGCTTTGCGCAAAAAATATTTTCGAAAGTGTGATTATGTTTATTTTAGATGATGCGAGCCTTAATAATCTACTGGATACGGACTCAGAACAATACGATCCAGATGAACTTTGCAGATATGCGAGAACGATTTTAAGTGATTTGGAGCTACCTGAGATAGAATCCTTTATTACGGAATTGCCGGAGATGGATGATGCATGGTAAAAGTGAACACAAACTAATTGTAATAGAAAATGGTCAAATAAAAACATATCAGCTGGATGATAAATTGAAGTGGGAAGTAGGACGATGTTCCGGAGACAATGTGCCGGATATTCGATTGTATACGACCACAATCAGTCGTAAACACGGTAAATTTCAAAATGTTGATGGTATATGGTTTTATATGGATTATAATGGTAAGAATGGAACGATTTATAACAAGCAGCGGATTGGAACCAGCTTAAATGGGCGGGTGAAACCCAAGATGCTTGAGGAAGGCGACGTCTTCGTTTTTGGCGGCGGAGAAACAGAAGCCATTAACAGTAAGACAATCTGGGCACTGTTTACAAGAAATGCATATGGCTTGGATTGGCGGGTGGAAGATACAAAGGGATTGTCGCGACTTGTTTTTGAAGCTGGTGCACATTGCACCGGGTTGGAGAACCCTGCTAAGGGCGCGGTCGTAAATAGGGATGACGGAATTGCAATTTACATGGGCGATGTTACTTATCTTTCAGGAAATATAACAGTAAGAGGAAACTAGTTACTCGGTGCTGACCTGAGTAATCGGAGAAGGGAAATGCCAGATGTTGAGTTTGGAAAAGGATGTTATTGAGAATATTCTCATAATGTTGGATCAAGAGAACCAGCTTTTTCCGCAGTTTAAACTGCTACAACGAAATAATCAGCTTCAACTTCTTGGAAAAGGCGGATTCTCTTTAGTTTATGAGATGATTAATAAAGAAAGACCCGAAAATCACTTTGCTTTAAAAGTGATTGGGTTTGAGCAGCATGTAGTCACCTCCGACAATTTTTGGACAACTACTAGGTTACAGACAATTTTGTGCCAGGAATCACCTTATATAGTCAGAATCCTAGATGCGAAAGAATTCCAAAACGAGGCGGGTTTACATTTACAGTTTATTCTCATGGAGAAATTGGATATTATACTTGCAAGAGATAGGTATAAAAAGGTAAGCCTTTTAAGAAAAGAACTGACGAATGAAGAGGAAATCATTCGATTTGCTATGCAAATCGGGCAGGCATTGAATATTGCACACAAAAACAGTGTTTTGCATAGAGATATAAAACTGGAAAATATATTTTGGGACGAGAACGAAAAAGTATACAAATTAGGTGATTTTGGCTTGGCTAAGTCAGTGGAAGGTGACAATGCAGAAACAATCGTTTACACAGACGGATATGGGGCTCCTGAGATTGAGTGCAGAATCAAGGATTCTTATGGTGTAACAGCAGATATCTATTCGTTTGGAATTACATTGTATCTATTATTGAACGATTTGCAGTTCCCTGGGTCAGAGGGTTATTATGCTAAGAGCGAAGTTCAGTATCATCCTGATTTTGTTTTTCCTACACCCAGAAATGCTTCTGAAGAAGTGGGGCGTGTCATTAGGAAAATGTGTAGTTATCGACCAAAAGACCGCTACCAGTCTATTGAAGAGGCGTTATTGAACCTCGTGCAAGTAAGAGAAACGAATAATGGGGAGAAATCGGAAGAATTGATAGAATTAACAGAGTCAGTAACCGAAACCTATCAGGAGGAAAAAGAGAGAGAAGAAGCGGATTGGGATGAGGAAGAAAGACCATTAACGCGAGCGGAGAGAAAGCAAGAACAAAAGATTTTGAATAACATGTACACAGAGTCGAGTATTAGATATTGTTTGGCATTAACAGTTCTGATTACGTTGTTGTATTGCGGAATGCAGCCCAATACTTTGACTGTTACAAGCTGGCAATTCTGGATATTGCCACTGGTGGTACTGATAGAAGCATTTTTACAAAGAGTGAAAGAATTTCATTTGTTTTTTGGAGTTATAGCAATTGCTTTAATTGGATATTCCATTAGTTTAGGGGGATTGACTTGTCCTCATATTGTTTTGATTATTTGTATTTTGGCAGGGATTCCAATACTTACTTTAGCCGGAGCATTATCTACCGGATTGTGGATGTGGTGGGTGGTGACACAGAAACTTTCATTTGGGGGATTGTTTAGTAAGTATGATTTGGGGTGGATTTTTTTGGTGGCAGTCTTACTGGTAATAAACAGGTTACTGGATTTAAGGCTAACCATGAATAAAACCAACTATAAAAGGGCTATGATTGAATATTGGGTGTATCATATAGCACCTTGGATGATGATTTTGGTAGGTGCTATATGTTCGATATTACAGTATAAGGATATCTTAACTATTCCGGATTTGATTAACAGAATGCATTTGGTTAGAACAGGAATAGGCTGCCTGATAGGAGTACTCATTTTCGACTGGTGGGATGGTAGATAAAATGGCATATATATGGACCGGTGAGGAGATAGAAAAAATATTAATACAGCTGGATGGTCAGTGTTATCCTTTTAAAAAGTATACCTTTACCAGAGAGGAAGAAAATCTAATCCTTCTAGAAAAGGGTGGGTATGCGTATGTCTATCAAGCCAAAAAGCGTGATAAGAGTAAGGAATTATTTGCCATTAAGGTGATTGGATTTAGCGATAAACATGTAGATTCGGAAGCATTTAGGGAGGCAGTTCACGCGCAGGAAAAGATTGGACAATTACAGAATCATGTTGTGAAATTATTTGATGCTGTGGAACTGCGTGTGTGGATAGAAGAGGACAATAGCGTTACGAAAGTGGAAGAAATAAATGCCGGAAACAATAGTTCGTCTGAAGGGAATTATTTAGACCTGCAATTTATCATAATGGAAGAATTGATTCCGGTTGTAAAGGCGAATCAGTCGACCAAACCAATTCTTATGCCGGAAGCCTTGACTGATTTTGATGAAAAAGAAATCCTAAAACTGGCATATGATATCGGGCAGGCGTTGTCAGATGCACACCAAAAGTCGCTACTTCATAGAGACGTGAAACTGGAGAATATATTTTATTCATCTAAGGAAAAGTGCTATAAATTAGGAGATTTTGGTATTGCCAAGGTGTCAGACGATGGAATGGCCAGTACGGTAGTTTTTACAAAAGGGTATGCAGCTCCGGAGGTAATCGGTAGGCTGGAGGATAAGTATGACCAAACAGCTGATATTTACTCTTTAGGAATGTTATTGTATGTATTGTTGAACGGATTAAGGTTTCCAGAGTCGAAAAATTACAGTGTGAATATTAAGACGCAATATCAGCAGGGATACATGGCACCTTGGCCATTATATGGGTCTGATCAATTTTGCAAAATTGTTGAGAAAATGTGTCGATTTAATCCTGATGATCGATATCAATCAATGGAAGCAGTTCTGAATGACCTAGATCAGTTAATACATGGAAGAAGCGTGAAATATAGTAGGGAACATAAGGGCGCATCACTGTTGGTTGGCACGTTATTGGCATTCCTTGGGACAGCGCTTTGGAAGCTTTCTTTTTGGCCTGACATGCAAATAGACCTGACAATTGGGATGTACCTGTTTCTGGCACTTTGCATCGGAAAAGGCTTGTTAAAGGTGCTTAAGAAAGATGTTGCTTTGATAAGTGTATTGTTATTGGGAGTTGGTATTTATCTTGCATTTGCCACAGGATTTATTTGGTGGAAATTAGTGATTGTATTGCTACTATCTTTTATGCTTGATATTAGTGCCGGTATTTTCGGAGGAAGTGTGCTTGTTGCGGATGGGGTATGTTCTTTGATTCAACAAAATCCTGAAATCTTGCAGTACTTTCAAGATACCAAATGGGTTGCAGTAACAATCTTCTCCATGGCATTGGTTTTACTGCTTCAATATAGTGTATTAAACCAGCGGGATCAGAAGATTACTTCGATGTACTATAAAAGAAATATTTACTGGATGTTAGTGATAGGGCATTATGGGTGTCTGTTTCTACTGGATGCAATGTTACATATGTTTAGCGCAAATGAGCATAATGTGATTTATGAGTTTTTGGGAAAAAGGACAATTGATATTTTGTTAGCATGTAAGCTGAATCGGATAGGCATAGCAGGCATTATATTCTGTTTGATTTGGATAGGCAGGGAAATGATACTGGTCAGGTTGACAAAAAATAAGAATACTTAAATCCTGCGTAGCTACAGTCACAGAGTCACTGAGTTTTAGCTGTAAACTTCGCTTGAAAATAGAACTTTAAATATATAGTACGATGCTCTTACGAAAGGTATAAGACACCAAAAAGAATTAATGAATTGGTCTTATACACTGGAAGGAGGGCGTTATGAAAGTATACGATGCTGAGGCAACTTGCAATATAATTTTTGAAATGGCAAGTGCACGCGGATGGTCTGACTCCAAATTGTCACGCATATTGGATGTAACCCCTCAAGCGATTAGTAAATGGCGTAGAGGTATTTGTTCTCCATCAACAGATATGCTGGTGATCTTGGCAGATTTGTTTCAAGTTAGTCTGGATGAACTGATGAGAACGCAGGAAATTGATTGTCACTTTAATCAAGATTATTGTTAT
>CAZNAP010000067.1:0-12960 GCA_964571145.1 uncultured Lachnospiraceae bacterium
TTAGTATGATGATGCCAAAGAGTATTTTGGCTGGATTAATGGTGAGCCTGCTGCTTGGAGTAGAATACACTCCGGAACTGGGAGCGCCGCTTAACAGCTACAGGTTAGGCAGTGCGAAATACTTAGAGGGCAGAACTGTTTTTTATAGCATGTTCGTGGATACACCGGAAAGCAGCTGGACACAAGAGGATAAAGAGGAAGCATTGACAGAATTGGCGGTTGCGACTGACTATATAGTAGAAGCGGCTGAGGACTATCATAAGGATGTGGAATTCATCTTTGATTGGAATGAAAATCCGGATTTAAGCGGAGAAGCAACAATTGATTTTCCGGTATCCAATGAAGTGGATTTCCAAGACAGCCTGGATGCCAAAATTAATGTATGGATGAAACGGACGATTTCCTTCGAGACACTTTTGGAGGAGTCTGAAGCTGATCAGTATGCGTTATTAGTGTTTGTTCATAACCCGGGAACATCCTATGCCATTGTATATGATGGTTTGGATAATCCCAGGGAGAGCTTGATTGTTTTTGACGAAGAACCGCCTTCTGTATACGCGCATGAGATATTACATTTGTTTGGGGCACATGATTTATATGCCGGTGCCGAGTATACAAAGGAGGTAACAGATTATGTCAGTCAGGCATATCCACAGGAAATCATGTATACAGCCATGGGGCAGGAATCGATCGAAATTTCACCAATAACCGCCTATCATTTGGGGTGGATTGACTATACTGAGGAAACCGATGTCTTCCCGCAACTGAGAAGATAAGAAAGGCATTTTAGGGAGTTATTTATGAGGAAAAGAGTATTAATTACCGGCGCTTCCAGAGGGATCGGTGCAGCAACAGCTCGCGTACTTGCCAAAGCGGGATATGATTTATTTTTGGTATGCAGGGATTCAAAGCAGGAGCTGATTTGTTTAAAGACAGAGTTGGAATCAGAATATTCGATTAGTTGTGAGACGTATTTTTGTGATGTATCGGAACCACTTCAGGTGGATAAAATGATAGAACAGGCAGGAACTATTCATGTCTTGATTAATAATGCAGCAATATCCCATGTGGGTTTATTAACAGATATGACGCTGGAACAATGGCAGCAGGTGATGAATGTGAATTTGAATTCCCTATTCTATACTTGCAGACGGGTGATTCCGCAAATGGTCAGTCGCAAAGAGGGCAAAATCATTAATGTTTCCTCAATTTGGGGAAATGCAGGTGCTTCCATGGAAGTGGCTTACAGTACAGCCAAAGGTGGTGTGAACAGCTTCACGAAAGCACTGGCTAAGGAACTTGCCCCCAGTGGCATTCAGGTTAATGCAGTGGCGTTCGGGGTCATTGATACCCAAATGAATGCCTGTCTTTCTGAAGAGGAGCGCAACAATTTAATAGAAGAAATACCTGCTGACCGATTAGGAACAGCGCAGGAAGCAGGAGAAATGATTCGGCAGATTTTAACATCACCCTCTTATCTGACCGGGCAAATTATTACCATGGATGGCGGATTTATATAGAAATTCCTGAAAGGAGCAACAAAAATGTATGATGTAATTATTATTGGCTCCGGTCCGGCAGGACTGGCAGCATCGATTTATGCGAAACGAGCAGGATTAAAAGCTTTAACACTGGAAAAGCAGCCCATGAGCGGCGGACAGGTACTGAATACTTACGAAGTAGATAATTATCCGGGATTACCTGGCATTAATGGTTTTGATTTAGGCATGAAGCTACGCGAACATGCTGATAAGCTGGAATGTGAATTTCAAACAGCAGCGGTTCTTTCTATTAATAATAACAAACAAATGCAAAGCAGTGCTTTGCAGGCAGCAGCGCAGAAAAATGAAGCAGGTAATCAGGCTGTGTTTACATTAAAAACAGATCAGGGCGAGCTTACGGCTAAGACAGTCATTGCAGCAATGGGCGCAACCCATGCCAAACTAAATGTACCCGGCGAAGAAGAATTGGCCGGAATGGGCGTATCGTATTGTGCAACCTGCGACGGTGCCTTTTTCAGAAATAAGACAGTAGCAGTCATCGGTGGCGGTGATGTAGCTGTGGAGGATGCAATTTTTCTGGCAAGAAGTTGCGAAAAGGTCTATTTGATACACAGAAGAGATGAACTGCGTGCGGCAGCAGTATTACAGAATGAAGTTAAAGCACTTGCTAATGTAGAAATTATTTGGGACACAGTAGCGGACAAGATAGAAGGCAGTGATCAGGTAGAAGCGCTGGTAGTTAAGAATGTGAAGACTGAAAAAGTTGACACAATAAAACTGGATGGTGTATTTATAGCAGTTGGTATTATCCCAATTAGTGAATTGTTAAAGGATATGGGGGTTTGCAATCAGAAGGGCTATGTAATAGCCGGTGAAGACGGAGCCACTGATGTACCGGGGCTGTTTGTTGCAGGAGATTTGAGAGGCAAAAAATTGCGTCAGATTGTAACAGCGGTAGCAGATGGAGCAAATGCCGTTACAAGTGTTACGGAGTATTTAATAAACAACAGAGGTGTATAATAAGGTAAAATCCTGTCAAACTGGTGGTTTGACAGGATTTGGTAATTTCTTCCGGTAGTTGACATATGACCTCTAGAGTGATATATTTATTAACAGATGTAACAAATTTGTAATATTTACGGAGGTTATTATGTGCAGAAAAGAGACTAAGGCAGCAGTTAAAATAATTGCGTATGCTATGTCGGCAGTATTTGTCTTTTCAGGCATTTCAATAGATATACAGGCGAAAGAAACAACGGTTCTTCCATCAGCGGGAATTGATTTCTTTATGTCTTCTAACGCTACAAGTGTAAAAAGCTTAAAGGAAGAAAAAGAAGATACGGTTACGATTGAGGAGCCGGCGGTACCGTCCAGTGCAATTCCGGGAACAGGAACTCCTATTCCGGAGATTAAAACAGAAAAGATTATCGAGGAAACAATTATTCCTTCTACAACCAAGACGGTAACGGAGAAGGAAAAAGAACTGGAGATTAAGAAGGAAGAAGAAGGCTTCAAGTCTCTGGTAATTGCAAAAGTAAATGATTATGTGAATGTTAGAAGTATTCCCAGCGAAGATGGCGAAATCCTTGGCAAGCTTTATGATAAATCCGTTGGAGAGTTTATTTCAGAAGAAGATGGTTGGTATCAAATCACTTCTGGCAATGTAACAGGATATGTAAAAGGTGAGTACTGTGTAACCGGCGAGGCAGCAGTATCTCTTGCTAAAGAAGTAGGAACAAGAATCGCGACAGTAACGACTACGACTTTAAAAGTACGTGAAGATCCCAGTTTGGATGCAACTGTATTGGGATTAATTCCGATTGAAGACCAGTTGTTGGTTACAGAAGAATTGGACGGCTGGGTAAAGGTTAATATAGAAGAAGGTGACGGTTATATTTCGACCGATTATGTCACTTTATCTACTGAATTTGTAAAAGCAGAATCCAAAGCAGAAGAAGAAGCACGTTTGGCCAAGGAAGAAGCTGAGCGAAAAGCTGCACAAGAGGCAGCAGCGAAAGTTGCCAGAGAAGCAGCAGCTAAGAATAACTCTTCCGAAAGCACAACGGAAACTAAGACATATGCAGCACCTGTAATCAGTGATAGCGGACTTGGAAGTTCAGTTGCAAGTTTTGCTTGTCAGTTTGTGGGAAATCCCTATGTATGGGGCGGTACCAGCTTGACAGAAGGTGCAGATTGTTCCGGTTTTGTAATGAGTGTATATGCTAACTTTGGAGTCAGTCTACCACATTCTTCAGCAGCTGACAGAAATGTTGGTTCAGCAGTTGGAAGTTTGGATGAAGCACAACCCGGCGATTTGATTTGTTATTCAGGTCATGTAGGACTTTATATAGGAAACGGACAGATTGTTCACGCGTCTACTTCCAAGACAGGTATTATTATATCAAACGCAAATTATCGTTCGATTCTTTCGATTAGAAGAATATTCTAAATTTCTAAAAAGAATTTGTTCTGAAGAAGTGATTGTAATTTAAAGAAACAGATTATGTTAGGAGCTATTGAATATAATTCAATAGCTCCTTTTTATATGCTGGTGCAATGAAGCGCTTTTTGTGAAAGAGTCTGAATCTTTTTTTTTGCTCGAAAGGTGTTGACAAAAGTTTATTTGTACAAGATTCACAAAATATATTTGTTTAGGATGAAAAAACAATTTTTTTGTTTGCAAATTCAGTCGAAAAGTTATCCACAATTAAAACGCCACAAATAAAAGGTTTTCGATTTATACACGAACTTATCCACAATATCCACGAACGAAATTACGAATATTGTAAATGAAATAACAAATTTGTAAGAACGAACGTTTTGTGAATTGTGATAAAAAGATTGAAAAATGGCGAAAAAAGTCGCATCTATGCCACAAATAAAATTGTCTGAAAACCGGATGAATTATAAAACAAAAGTTTCGAATTGTTGCAAAACGGGTACAAGCTGTGATATAATGTTCATACAATAATCCAACGAAAGGATGATGCATATGAAGTTTATAATCAGTGGAAAGAATCTTGAGATTACACAAGGATTAAGAAGTGCAGTAGAAGACAAAATCGGAAAGCTGGAGAAATATTTTACTCCGGAAACAGAAGTGCAAGTGACATTAAGCGTGGAGAAGGAGAGACAAAAGATAGAGGTAACCATTCCTGTTAAAGGAAGTATCATTCGTTCAGAACAGGTTAGTAACGATATGTATGTATCCATTGATTTGGTAGAAGAAATCATTGAAAGACAGTTAAAGAAATATAAAAATAAACTGGTTGATCAGAAACAATCCTCAAGCTATTTTAAGAAAGAGTTTATCGAGAAAGAGTATATGGATGAGGAAGAAATTAAAATCATCCGTAACAAGAAATTTGATATTAAACCCATGTATCCGGAAGATGCTTGCATTCAAATGGAATTACTGGGACATAGCTTTTTCGTTTTCTGCAATGCAGAAACTGATCAGGTCAATGTAGTATATAAACGTAAAGGCAATACTTATGGTTTGATTGAACCTGAGTACTAGAATGATTGGATTAAGGATTACTAAATAATTGCACTAAGTAAGATGCGTATATGAAAGAGACTGCTTATCATGAAAATCTGTGGTAAGCAGTTTTTATGTACAACTAAACATGATTTTGTAATTTCACTTACTCTTTGATATAATAAGCAATAATGCTAAAGGTACATAGGAATTAATTGTGAAAGGCACAGAAAGATGTTTGTTTTGCAGATAACAGCATTTATCATAATGATATTATGCATTTCGTGGTTTTTTAAAGAGAGTGCAATAACTGTACTGCCGGTGGGCGTCAGTCTATTGATTTTGCTTTTATACATACTTGCTTTTTTCCAAGGGCTGTTGCTTTCGGATTATATTGCGATAGGGATATTGCTTACAATGCTCGTAGTGATTGTCAGAGCCTCAAAAGAAAAGCGCAAAGCACTTATGCAGTTTGCAAAAAAGAAATTACTCAGTCCTGAAATGATAGCTGCGTGCGGAATGCTTCTGATTGTAACCATCTGCGTAAATAATAAGGTGGTTACCTGGTGGGATGACTATAATTTCTGGGCAACAGATGTTAAGTCATTGTTTTATCTGAACGGGTTTGCTGACAAGTATGCTAATGTGGCAGTTGAATTTGGTGATTATCCGCCAGGAACACAACTGTTTAAATGGTGGTTTTTACACTTTTCTCCCAAACAGTTTAGCGAGGGATTGATGTTTGCAGGTTACTATGCAATGAATCTTATTTTTCTATTTCCGCTGCTGAAGCTGATTAAGCACAAAAATGTATTAACTATGTTTGCAGGTGCAATTATGCTGTGGCTTTTGCCGGCAGTAGCAGAAAACTTTTGGTGTGACGGAACCTGCGCAGACTTGACTATGGCATTGGTTTATGGTGCTTTTTTAGTATCGGTAGTGGATAAAGAGGGGCATAGTCCACTGTTTTATTATGGTAGGCAGGGCTTGTTTTTAATGATACTGGTATTATGTAAAAATACAGGCTTCATATGGGTAGCAATTGGACTGGTCTTTTGTTACGGATATCATATTGTGGTTCAAGCACAGGAAAAATTTAATCAACAACAAAGAAAAATCAATTGCCACAGGTTGGTACTGGTCACCGCAATGCCGATTTTGGCAGAAGGTTCGTGGCTTTTATTCTGTCTGTTGAATAGACGGGTGGCTAAACTTACAGGTACGGCAGTACATATGGTAACGGGCAGTATTAAGATTCCTTCCTATCAGGAGGAGATGGTAGCTGCTTTTGTGGAAGCATTTGTTAAATGGCCCCTTCATAGATGGAAAACAATAGGCATAGATTTAAGCCCGCTTGCATGTTATTTATTGATATTATTATTAATGTTTATTCTGTTTCGTACACATATACTGGATAAACCGAAGGCAATCTTTATAGCATCTTTTTTTGCAGTGTCAGGATTGGTCTTTTATGCTTTGAACTTGTTCAGTCATTTAACGATATTTGCTGTGGAAACACAGTATTTGGAACCATACGGTATGGTATCGTCTATTGAAAGGTATGGAGCACCTTTTACGGTGGGCGGTTTATTTTTGACTATATATTTACTTATGAAATATGCCAAAACAGATAAAGTATTTGCTTGGTGTCTATTGTTTGTTTTAGTCACTACTGATTTGAATAGTGCGTGGCGGGCACTGTATGGTTACAGAACGCAGATAGCAGAGGAGTCAGCGAAACGAAATGAAATTGTGGATTCACAAGCACAGCAATTTTTGGAGGCGATTGGCGCAGGTGAAGACGCAAAGATAGGAAGAGTTTTATATTTGCGAGATATTTCAGATGTGAGCTGGGTAAGAAATACCTATACTGGTTTTGAAGCGTCACCAATCTCTGTTATGTATGGTAATATTAATACTGAAAGTACCAACAGTCAGGATATTCTGGCGGCTATTGAAGATGTACATGCGGAATTTGTCTATGTGGAAAAGTTAGTAGGCAATGAACAAGCTATTTTTGAGCCTTTGGTCGACCATTCTTTTGAATACGGATGCCTATATCAGGTTATAGGGAATGCACAGGATGTGAAGTTGGTAAAATATGCGAAGTAAAGAAGAAAGCGAAGGAGTAGAGAAGAACAAATGAGTAATCATATAAATCGTTTGGAAATACCAATCATTATTCCCTCTTTCGAACCCGATGAAAAGTTGCTAAACTTGTTGCAACAGCTTCGGGCTGTGAATATTGTGAATATCGTAATTGTAGATGACGGTAGCGGCATAGAATATTCCCGCTTTTTTGACGAAGCTGAAAAACAATATGGGTGTCATGTTTTACATCATGCTATAAATCAAGGGAAAGGACGGGCTTTAAAAACTGCCTTTGATTATTGCTTACGCCAGTTACCTGATATGCCCGGAGTTATTACTGCTGACTCAGATGGTCAACATACACCCGAATGTATATTGGATTGTGTAGATTCTTTATTGGAGAATACAGATTCACTCATTTTAGGCTGTAGATGTTTTGACCAGGAGGATGTGCCGGCTCGATCTGAATTTGGGAATAAGTGTACTAGAATTGTCATGAAATATTTGGCCGGTATTTCAATATCGGACACGCAGACCGGATTGCGCGGAATTCCAACAGAATTTATGAAGCAGTTGCTTTTTGTCAAAGGAGAACGCTTTGAATTTGAAACTAATATGCTGCTGGAAGCAAAGAACCGAAAAATGTCATTTATTGAAGTACCTATTAAAACAATCTATATAGAAGAAAATAAAACTAGTCATTTTCACCCCATTAAGGATTCGGTTAAGATATATATGATTTTTGGAAAATTCTTATTTTCGTCACTATCGTCCAGTATCGTAGATTTAGTGTTGTTTTCTTTATTTTGTATTTTATTGCGAAAAGTATCGTTTGGCAGTATCACTTATCTAACTGTGGCGACGGTTGGAGCCAGAGTGCTTTCTGCATTATATAATTACACAATTAATAATAAAGTGGTTTTTCAAAGTGACAATCCAATTAGAACCACTTTACCCAGATACATCTTGCTTGCAGTAATACAAATGACATGCAGTGCATTACTGGTTAACTTACTTTATCCATTATTCGGAGGTGCAGAGGTGCTGGTTAAAATTCCAGTAGATGTCATTTTGTTCTTTTTGAGTTTTGTGATTCAAAGAGAGTTTGTGTATTGATTTTATAGTGAAATGGTTGACAGGAGTAAACTTCAGGCGGTATACTTTCATTAATTAATGTTGGATTGAAATCCAATAAAATGTCAAGAAGGCATTTGTTCTAAGCAACTCGAATAGGACAAGTGCCTTTATTTTTGTATAAGCACGAGTGACTAGATGAGTGCCGATGACATAGCATGAAACACATATAACATTACAGATTTTGAGAGAGGAATGGTTATTATAATGAAAGAGAGTAAAAGAATAGATTTACGAAAGATGATTTATGCAGCTGTATGTCTGGCATTGTGTATGGTATTACCTTTTTTGACAGGTCAGATTCAACAGATTGGAAATGCATTGAGCCCCATGCACATACCTGTTCTATTATGCGGTTTTTTGTGTGGCTGGCCTTATGCATTAGTGGTGGGAGCAATTGCACCGCTATTGCGATTTGCCTTATTTGGAATGCCGCCTATTTATCCGATTGGAGTGGCAATGTGTTTTGAGCTGGCAGCTTATGGTGTCTTGGCAGGTATTTTATATAAGAAACTGCCCAAGAAGACACTGAATGTATACGTGGCATTAATTGGTGCCATGTTAGGTGGTCGTATCGTCTGGGGACTGGTACGTTTTGGGATGGCATTGTTATTCCATGTGGAATTTTCACCGGCAATGTTTCTGGCAGGTGCATTTATAACTGCGATTCCTGGAATTATATGCCACATTGTTTTGATACCGATTATTGTGTTGGCAATGGAGAAGGCAAAGCTTACAATAAAAAATTAGGATAGTATAGGCGGACAGTGATGAAGTATTTAGAACCAATTAGAAAGCAGATTGAAGAGCTGCTAAAAACCAATAAGAGTATCATAGTGGCAATCGACGGTTGCGCAGCCTCAGGAAAAACTACAGCAGCCACTTATTTAGCTGAATATTTTCATGGAAATGTAATTCATATGGATGATTTCTTTTTACCATTTGATATGCGTACACAGGAGCGACTGAATCAACCCGGAGGAAATATTCATTCAGAACGATTTCTTGAAGAAGTCTGGAAGCCGCTTCGGGCAGGCAGAGAAATTTCTTATCGACGATTCGACTGTGCTTTGGGTGATTTTGGAGACAATATTAACATCAAACCAAAGGCAGTTACCATTATTGAAGGTGCTTACAGTATGCGTCCCGATTTTATTTCATATGATTTGGGCGTATTCTTTGAAAGCAAACAAAATGTACAATATGACAGAATCCTAAAAAGAAACGGTTCAGAAAAGCTGGAAGCTTTTAGGAATCGGTTTATACCTATGGAGAACAAATACTTTGAGGCTTTTTCCATAAAAAATCAGGCAGATTTATTGGTTGATACATCATTTGTTTTTTGATAATTTGTGACAACAGGGTCTCTCATTTGAAAGCAGCGGAACCATTCTTTGGTTTCCATATTCTTTTCGGTGAGGGATCTATTTTTGTACAGAAAACGGGTTAAAGCATAGCAGTCTACCCAGATTTCGTTATTACCTTCTTTTTGTGATTCATCAAAAATAAGCTGCAATCCCCAATGTAGATGCACAGTATCAATGTTGTTGGTATTTTCCTTGGTACTGTAACCGGTGTGTCCCATATAACCAATGACATCGCCTGCCGTTACAATGCTGCCTTCTTTTAGATTCAAAGCATAAGGGAAATTTTGACGTAGGTGTGCATAATAATAGTAGCGTTTCTGATCAAAACTGCGAATGCCGATGCGCCAGCCACCATACTGGTTCCAGCCAAGGGCTTCCACTCGTCCTGATTCTATTGCTATGATTGGTACTCCAACTTGCCCCATCATGTCGTGCCCCAGATGTTGCCGTTTGTAACCATAGCTTCTGGAGGAACCGAAATCATCATAATCATTATAGGAAAACCCTTTTGCAATAGGGGAAAAGGCTTTTAGTCCATAGACGCTTTTCCAGATTTTGCCGCCCTTTTCATCTTCCTGCTCAATTTCATATTCTCCTACCATGCCGCCAAGGACGGCTTCATAAGCTTCATAGTAATAGTCGTAGTATTCCATATCTATGGTCAATTCTTGTAAAGTGGATTCTTGAGAGGATAAGGTTTTGGCTAGTTTTTCGATACGGGCTAGACTGCTTTTTCCAAAATCTCCTCCTTCACGAGCCCCTACATAAGCCAGAAGCTCAATCCAGTTCAGATGCACGTCACTGCCATAACTTTCTACATCCAATTCGTAGGCAAGACACAGTGCCTCATAGGTCACATTAAAATCAACCCATTTGATGTAATTGCCTTTTGTTCCAGCTACAACTTCAATTGCAGGAGGCGTTTCTTCTATATAAAGTGGTACAAGATAATACGTTACAAGTAGACAGATTACTGAAACAAGTAAACAAATAGACAACCAAAAAGCATACTTACGTCTTTTCATAATAGTTACCGCTGAGTTCTACTGGGATTCTCTATCATTATATGTGTTTTTTTGAAAAATAGAATTGTAAACACAATTGTTTGTGATATACTGAATATTAGGAATAATTTGAATCTATAAACCGAATTGTTTCTATAAATGAATATACGGATATAAATTGATGAAAATTAAGACAAATGGATGTGATGGGGGTCCGGACATCCGAAAAGGGTGAGGAGGTACAGAAATGAGTAATCAAATTTCAACTACGACTAAAAGAAACAGTGGAATTAAACGTAAACTGTTATGCGTATTATTACCAATTGTAATATGCGTAATCGCAGTAATTGTAGTACTAGTGTATTTCAATACAAAAAAACTCCTGCTGCAATTAAATGAAGAACATGTGAAAACCAGTACACAAAGTGTTGTAAATAAAGTGGAAGCATGGATGGAAGAAACCATAACTGCATTGGAAATGGAACGGGATACAATTCAGTATATGGATATGAACGAAGATGAGATGTTGGAATACATAAAGCATACAGCAAATGTATATGATTCTTTTCCAGCAGGTATCTATACAGCGATTTCGGAATCGAGTAAGTTAATCCATGCATCGTTTGTGCCGGGTCCGGACTATGATATTAATGTGAAGTCATGGTATCACGAAGGATTGGCTTCAGAGAAGTTTATTTTTGGTTCTGTATATTTTGATGAGGATAGCCAGTCTTATGTAGTAGGCGCTTCCGGTGTTTTGAAGGATGGCAGTGGACAAACAATCGGCGTTGCCGCCGCTGATATTTACTTGAATGCAATTTCAGAAATAGTCAGTCAGGTGCAATTGGAAGATACAGGAAGTGTTTTCCTAGTGGATGGAAATACCGGTACCATTATTGGGCATAAGGACAGCGAGGTAGTCGGTGTTCCTATGGAAACGCTGGAAGACGAATTTTACACTTACGTAAATAATCGAATTACAAGCGGAGTGCTTGGATTAGAAGTTATGGAACAAAATGGAAATCGGATTTATGTGGACGTAGAAACTGTACCTGAAAGCGCATGGCTTGCAGTTGCATATGTACCTGAAACTGAGGTATTAAGTGAATTACAATCATTAACAACAATGCTGATTTTAGTGGCAGTATTCGGATGTATTTTATTAGTGATTTTCATGGAACGTTTCATTAATTTAATTGTGAAACCGATTAAGCAAATGAGCAATACAATCACAAGCATGTCAAATGGTGATTTTACCGTGGATGTACCTGTGCATACATCGGATGAAATTGGTGTAATGGCACAAAGCGTACGGCGTTTTATAGAGAATATGCGTAGAAGCATCAGCCAGATCATAGATATTTCCGGAACATTAAGTGATCAGGCAGAGAGCAGTTCCAAAATATCGGCAGATTTATCAGGAGCAGCCAGCTCCATGCAGGAGGTAAGTGAAAGCGTTTCAAACTTACAGCAATCGGTTCAAAACGTTACACAAAGCACGCAATCTTTATCTGATATGGTTATAGAAGCAGGTGATAAAGGAAAGACTGCCAGCCAGCAGATGCAGGAAGCAGTTGCGGTCACAGAACAGGGTATGGGCGATGTAGGCGCGATTACAGAAGTAATGGCAGACATATCAACAAAGATGGATCGATTGGAAGAGAGTTCGGTGCAGATGGATGAATCATTGGAGAAAATCAGTAATATGGTTAAAATGATTCAGGATATTGCAGCGAAAACAAACCTGCTTTCACTGAATGCGTCTATTGAAGCAGCCAGAGCCGGAGAAGCAGGACGTGGCTTTGCAGTGGTAGCGGAAGAAATCGGTACACTGGCATCTACCAGTCAGGAAGCGGTTGAAGATATCTCTAAACTGACAGAAGAAATTGGAAATAATATCAGGAATACCGTTCAAGAAAGCCGTGAAAGTGCGAAAGTCATAAAAGACAGCAATGAAATAGTTGAACAGACCAATCAGGCATTCCGTAAAATTTATGAATTTGTTACCAAAACAAACCAGACAGTATCGGAAATGGAAGAGAAGATGAAAGAGGTGGATGGCATTGCTAAGGGAGTGGTAGAAAACACGAAAGAACAGGAATCTTTATCTGAGCGAATTCTGGTCTCTACAACTCAAATGGAAGAAAATTCGCGTATGGTTTCGGAACATAGCAAAGACATTGCAGCTGATGTAGAAGGATTGAAAGAAAATGCGGGTCTTTTGAATGCATTGTCCGATACCTTTAAGATATAATGTTTTTGTTAGAATCATGTAGCGACAGTCACAATAAAAAATGAGGGATAGCATATAGCGCTTCATACAAGAATTGTTATATGCTATCTTCTTGAAAAATATTTTATAGAAAGTTTATAATTGAACA
>CAZNAP010000068.1:0-12775 GCA_964571145.1 uncultured Lachnospiraceae bacterium
ACGCACTACTTTCGTAATGCATGGGACGTATCATACGCGGTTCCACCCTGCTTGCTTCATCAAATAATTTTGAAAAAGCCTCTCAATTTGTCTGTAACGTAGACCTACGGACCGGATTGGGGTCACTCAGAGGTAGTTTTCGGCTGTTTCCTGTAGGAACACTTTCAGCACGGGGATTCCCGGTGTTCTTCTCTGATACATTTCGCAGCTTACTCGTCTCATCAACGTGTTCACTTATATGTTCATATTATTCCTCTTTTTGAAATCTGTAAAGAGTTTTTTATTTACCTTTATTAACCTTTTTTACCGCAGCATTTTTTATATTTCTTGCCACTACCACAAGGACAAGGGTCATTGGGATATACTTTATCAGGCTTTACAATAGTAGAAGCTGACTTCTGTTCTCTGTAAAGTTCTTTTCTCTTATCTTCGTCAAAAATTGCTTCCCATTCCGGTAATTCATAGAGCCAGTCAGCTGATGCGGCTACCATGTTCTTATACAGCAGCTCCTTGTCAAAGGCAAGGCTTACCTGTGTATCTTCTTCCATCTCTTCGATAGGATTGGGCTTCTTCAAACTATCATTAATGCCATCCAAGAACCCTGTCATCATCATAAGATCAACTTTATATTTGTCAGCAAGTTCCTTAACTGTACCGCTGACTTTTGCATTGGGCTTCTTTAACAGCTCTGCATAAATTTCTTTTTCTTTCTCAAAATAATCTGCCCAGAGTCTTTGTAAGTCTCCTTTGTTTGCAGTTTCTGAATAGGCCATATCACGCCATTGTTTCAGTAATGCCATAGCTTGTTCCTCCTCATCCGGCGATGCAGATGCTTCTAAATTATTATTTCATACATTATATATGATAATGAAAAAAAAGTAAAATTTTTTGTGGAATTTATGTTTTGAATTGTATAAACCCTCAATTTTGCGTCTATAATACTAGTAATCAATGGACTCCCCCTCCTTTGATACAGTGGGAAACCACAACTACTGCAGATAAATGAATACTTATCCTCCCCAAAAAAAGTCCCTGGAATTGCTGCAACAGTTTCAGGGGCTTTTTATGAATCAATAGCGCATCGTTCGGTGCTTATCTGAACGATTAGTTTTGCATCACTTGCAAATCCTTTCCATCCAGACAATATAGATATTCTACATCTTTGGCCAGCTTCGTTGACCCATCATCTCCACGATAAACATATAGTTTGTCACCTACCATATATACAATCCTATTTTCATTGATATATTCAAACAGCCATATGCCCTTTTTTTTCTCTTTCTTATCCCCATCTGTATTATAGAAATACATCATCTGATCAGGGGTTTGATTTTCGGTCGTCAGAATATTTCCTTCTTCACTAATTGCTGCATAGCCCACATACTCCAGTATTTTCTCCGTTTTAGAATTTTCATATTTGTACAATCTTTTAGAAGTATCTAAAAAGTAGTAAACGTTGCCTCGCCATGCACCTTCACAAGCATCTTCTCCTATTTTTTCAGGTATTCCGAGTTTTCCTTCATTGATATCTACTTGATAAAGGGTTGCACTTCCTTCATCAAATAAAAGATCATATTCATAATCACAGCATAAAATCATCTTGCTTCCATCTTCTGAAACAGCTATTTCACTAATATTCTTCACAGCGAGATTCAGTTTTTCCTTTTGTTCTCCTATTAAGTAATTCATCTTTGCATCAGTCATTTCTGTGGATAGCTCTGCATCCAGAGAAATTCTGACCGTTTCGCAACCGTCTACCTCACTTAAATCAAAAGATATTTCCGGTTCTTTCCTCTCCTGATAAGCCACAAAATTATTTTCGCTTTCCACTTGTAGCGTAACGTTATTTATATTTTCTGCTACCAGTTGGGATTCAGCCTCTAATGGCAAATAATACAAATCGTATGTAGAATAGGTATATACTTCTTCCTTCATCTCCTTGCGTAGCTTAATTCTCATTTCGATATCATAACTGTTCCCAATTATTTCTAATGCCAGATATTGGTCAAACCAATACCACTGGTCCAGCTCTTTATCATAGGCGTACAAACTAAACACATCATTCTCATCCGCCTCATCACTATAGTAAAAGTACAAATCTTCTACCTCATCATAATCAAAATACTCAATAAATGCTTCCCAAGCATCAGGATTCTCTGTTAAAAATTCATAGTCTTCCGATGACAAAGCTTCTTCCATGGTTATCGGAAACAGATAATCTTTAAAGGTCGGATAACTATCTTTGTAGATTTCATCCTGCTCAGCGTATTGATCTGTCACGAAGTCATACAGTGTTCCCTCATGTTCTTCTGGAACCGTATAGTATACACCGCCCTTTGTATAATAAATACTGCATACATCTTCTGCCAGTTTATTAATTTTTTTGTTTGCTATATCATAATTGCATAGTGTTTTTTGACCGGACGCATTTTCATCCCCATACCAAATAGTTTTTTGGTCACCTGACACAAACAGGTTCGTTCCTTTTGAAGCAATTCGAGCTTCCTTTTTTCCATCCCAATAAATCAGTTTACCCACACCTTGGGAATAAACAATTGTTCCATCATCTAAAATAACTGCATTTGTTATTTCATCTGTTATATTTTCAATATTTTTCTTATTCGCTGAAGCATCAGCTTTAATCTTCTCTATTAAAATACGGCTTAATGTTCCATCTCCGGATTCTGTTAATTCACTGAAAAAATAAATATATTTTTTGTCTCTGGAAATCGTCAGTTTGGCATTCATACTTGAATCCACCTCATACTCATCCAAGTTGCTGACATTAGCACCAATAAACACATCCTGGTTGCTGTCATTATCAATTTCAGCTACACAACACGGCTCTTTATCACTATCCATATTCTCCATATAATAAATTTTGTTATCCTTTATATAAACCATCTGTTTTTCATAATCGACTTTTCCCAACCCAAATAGTAATGCTGCCAGAAATGCAATTACCAAAAGTATGGCGGTAGCACCTACATAAATCCAAATTCCTAAATTTGTCTTGTTCATTTCTTTCATCTTACTACCGCAACGTGTACAAAATGTGTCACCTTTTTCGCATTCCCATCCACATTTCTTGCATTTCATATTAGTAACCATACCTTTCTTACAGTATATTCTTTGGGTTGTTCGCACTATCCCTATACTATTAATACCTTTGAAATCTCGAAAAGGTTGCAAATACAAAAAAACTATTGAATTAATTTTAGTTAAAATATTTTGTTGATAATTTGGATTTCTGCGTCTATAATAGCTAGATATAATTCTAACAAGAAAGGCGCAGCTGCGCAGAGTGTGAAAAGAAATGTCAAAAGCAACTATTAGACGTGCTGCCTTTAAGGCGGCCTTCCCCTATACTGTTCCTATCCTTGCAGGTTTCCTCTTTTTAGGAATTGCCTATGGTATTTACATGAATGTCTCCGGCTTCCCTGTCATATACCCTATGATGATGAGTATGTTGATTTTCGCCGGTTCCATGGAATTCGTAGCTGCCAGCCTGATGCTGACCGCCTTTGATCCCATAAATGCTCTGATTCTAACACTCATGGTCAATGCCAGACATCTCTTTTATGGATTGTCTATGTTGGAGAAGTACAAAGGGACGGGTGCCAAGAAATGGTATCTTATCTTTGGCATGTGTGACGAATCCTTTTCCATTAATTTAACAGCTGATATTCCCGAAGGAATTGATAAGGGCTGGTTTATGTTTTTTGTCACCCTGCTGAATCACTGCTACTGGGTAACCGGTGCAACCTTGGGTGGTTTATTCGGAAATCTGATTCATTTTGATGTGGAAGGTTTGGAATTTGTAATGACTGCTCTTTTGGTTGTTATCTTCTTAAATCAGTGGATGAAGGAAACACAACACATTAGCTCACTGGTGGGAATCGGCTGTACTGTTTTGTGTTTGATTCTATTTGGCAGTTCTGACTTCCTGATTCCTTCCATGATATTGATATTAGCGATTTTACTTTTATTTCAGAAACACATTGAAAAAGCAGGTGATAACCCCCCTGAAGTGACTCCATAAGTACAGTCCCATATAACCCGGACAGTATTCCGAGAAGAAAGGTATAGATGAAAGATGACAGTTTCTCAAAGAATTATTACAATAATAATGGTTATTCTGGGCACCATGATTACCCGTTTTCTACCCTTTATTATTTTCCGTTCAAATAAACCAGCGCCAGCATACATTCACACTTTAGGGAAAATACTTCCCTCGGCTGCGCTTGGTATGCTGGCTGTGTATTGTTTTAAAGATGTTTCAATTTTCACAGGTTCTCATGGCATTCCAGAACTGATTTCTCTGGTTCTGATTGTTTTGATTCATTTCTGGAAAAAGAATATGTTACTTTCCATTGCCAGTGGAACTCTGTGCTATATGCTGCTGGTGCAATTAGTATTTTAATACAGCTACCACTTGATTCACTTCTGCGATTATTTCTGTTGTCCACAGCCTCCTGCGCAGTGGGCACAGTCGCAGCCGCATTGTAAAGATTTTCCGTTCTTCTTATCGCGCACCATTTTTCTGACAATCAGACTTACGATTCCTAATAAAATTGCTGCTGTAATTATTGTTCCCATTCCAAAACCTCCAACCGAAATGCATGTGCCAATCTGATATACACAAAGGGAAACCACATAAGCTAACACGGTCTGATATCCGATTGCAAACCAGAACCACTTTGCGTTATTCATTTCTCTTTTAATAGCGCCCATTGCTGCGAAACAAGGTGCACACAGCAGGTTAAATACCAGGAAAGAATATGCTGCAATAGCTGTCATACTGCCGGCAAGTGCTCCCCAAATTTCATCACCCGTTTCTGCTACTTCCGCAAATCCAAAGAGAATTCCAAATGTACCGACTACATTTTCTTTTGCAATCAAGCCTGTAATCGCTGCAACTGCCATCTTCCAGTCACCCCATCCAAGTGGTGCAAATAAAGGAGCAAAGAGTCCACCAAGTGCTGCTAAAATACTGCTGTTTAATTCATCCGCTTCCAGCATTCCAAAGGAACCGTCCACAAATCCAAAACTCATCATGAACCAAAGCACGATTGTTGATAAAAGAATAATAGTACCGGCCTTTTTAATAAAGGACCAACCACGCTCCCACATACTTCTGAGTACATTTCCAATAGTAGGCATATGATAAGCAGGCAGTTCCATAACAAATGGAGCTGGGTCACCTGCAAACATTTTTGTTTTCTTTAAAATAATTCCCGAGAATATAATCGCACCAATTCCTACAAAATATGCACTGGGTGCAACCCATGGAGCATTGTTGAACAGTGCACCTGCAATTAAACCAATAATGGGAAGCTTGGCACCACAGGGTACAAATGTGGTCGTCATAATTGTCATCTTACGATCACGGTCATTTTCAATCGTTCGTGAAGCCATAATACCGGGAACGCCACAACCACTGCCAATCAACATAGGAATAAAGGATTTTCCGGACAGACCAAACTTTCTGAAAATACGGTCCATGATAAAGGCAACTCTTGCCATATATCCACAGACTTCCAAGAAAGCCAAGAAGATAAATAACACTAACATCTGTGGTACAAAACCAAGTACTGCACCAACACCGGCTACAATACCGTCCAAAATCAATGCCTGCAGCCAATCAGCACAACCAATTGCCACGAGCAGATTTTCTATCAGTACAGGGATGCCCGGAATCTGTAATCCGAAAAGACTCCAGCTTTCTCCGAACACGCCGTCATTTGCCCAGTCTGTTGCCCAGGTTCCAACGGTGGTAACAGATACATAATACACAATAAACATGACTATTGCAAATATGGGAAGGGCCAGCCACCTGTTGGTTACCACTTGGTCAATCTTATCTGAAACAGTCATTTTGCCTTTACTGTGCTTGGAATAGCACTCCCCTATAATAGAAGAAATATAGACATATCTTTCATTGGTGATAATACTTTCTGTATCGTCGTCCATTTCCTTTTCAATCAAAGCAATTTCTGCTGATATATCAGGAATTGTTTTCATCTGTTCTGTGATTTTGTTATCTTTTTCCAAAAGCTTTACGGCAAAAAACCGCTTCTGTTCCTGAGGAATTTCACTACCCAGTTTATCTTCCACTGATTCCAATACGTTTTCTACCCTCACAGCAAACTTATGTACCTGAGGAATTGCTTTTTTCTGAGTTGCCAGAGCAACAGCTTTTTCAGCCGCCTTGGTAATGCCGGTTCCTTTCAACGCTGAAATTTCAACTACTTCGCACCCAAGCTTCTCACTCAATTTAGCAACATTGATTTTATCTCCGCTCTTCTCCACTACATCCATCATGTTCACTGCCATAATCATAGGAATACCCAGTTCCATGAGCTGTGTGGATAGATACAGGTTTCTTTCTATGTTGGTTCCGTCAATAATATTCAGGATTGCATCCGGTCTTTCTGTAATTAGATAATTTCTGGCTACCACTTCTTCCAATGTATAAGGGGAAAGGGAATAAATACCCGGAAGGTCCATAATAATCACATCCTTGTGTCCCTTCAGCTTTCCTTCTTTCTTTTCTACTGTAACACCTGGCCAGTTACCAACGAATTGATTGGAACCGGTCAGTGCATTAAACAATGTAGTTTTACCACTATTCGGATTTCCTGCCAGCGCTATTTTCATCATAACATCCTTCTTTCTCTTTGAATTGAATCATCTTTGTGTTTAATCATCTTTTGTTCCATCTTTATTGTTTGTAATTAGCGATTAGTTATTACTAACCATTGTCTCAAAAAAATTACTCTACTTGGATCATTTCCGCATCTGCTTTACGTAAAGACAGTTCATATCCTCGTACAGTAACTTCTACCGGGTCTCCAAGAGGTGCCACTTTTCTCACAAATACTTCTACTCCTTTGGTAATACCCATGTCCATGATTCTACGTTTCACCGGTCCCTCTCCGGTCAGTTTCGCAACTTTTACGGTTTTTCCGCAGGGAATTTCTTTTAAAGTTCTCATAACAGTTTCTCCTTTTTAGACACGCGTTACTTAACCGAACGCCTATCCCACTAAAATTTTATTAGCCATATCTTTCCCAATGGCAACTCTTGCTTCTTTCACATTTACAATCATATTGCCACCGATTTGAGACACTACAGTTACCACTCCTCCGGTTACAAAACCTAAGTTCTCAAGAAACCTTTTTGTTTCTTCCTTCCCACCAACTTTGTGTATTACGTTTGGTTTTCCTTCTTTGACCATTGATAGCGGCATATTCATTCCTTCTTTCTTTGAAACTACTCTTTTTTGTTTTTTTGGATTTTGATAATCATTTTCATTTACTACGGTTAGTATATGCTAACTTTCAAAAATTGTCAATACTAAAATTGCACTATCTATATTTAGTTTTCTCATTTACCTTTTAGTGTTTTTGTGATAATTTGAAAGAAGGTAAAATAAGTCCGTCACCGAAAGGAGAACCTCTTATTATGAATGAAAAAGTGAAAGAAATTACAACTCCGAAAATCTGGTGCTTTGCTGTTGGACAATTAGGCTGGGCAATGCTTTCAGGACTGATTTCCAACTGGTTGGTTTACTTCTATCAGCCGGATACCACCGCGATTGACAGCGGAATGCCTGTTTTTATTCCTCAGGGATTGGCTGTGCTTGGGATTGCCACTATTATTGGTGCCATTACTGCTTTTGCCAGAATCTTTGACGCGTTCACAGATCCGTTCATTGCCTCTTTATCAGATCGGTGCCGTTCCAAAAATGGCAGACGTATTCCCTTTTTGAAATGGGCTTCCCTACCTCTTGCACTGTCTACTTTCCTGGTTTTTGCTTCACCTGTTGAAAAGACCAGCTGGCTTAATGCAGGCTTTCTATTCTTGATGTTACTACTATATTATTTAGCAATTACAGCTTATTGCACACCCTATACTGCGCTTATCCCGGAACTTGGTCATGACCAAAAGCAACGTATGGATATCTCCACTATTATTTCCTTCACATTTATTGCCGGTACTGCTCTGGCTTACGTTGCTCCTGTAATCTGGGGTATGTTAGAACCTTCCATGGGCAGAATTCCAGCTATGCGTCTTACTTTTGGCATTTTATGTGCAATTGCTTTAATTTGCCTGTTGGTTCCTGTCTTTACAATTAAGGAAAAGGATTATGTTCAAAATGAGCCTACGCAAGGCACAGCATTTTCATCTTTGATGAAAACATTTAAAAATACGGACTTCCGTAAATTTGTATGTTCAGATATCAGTTATTGGATTGCCATTACCATGTTCCAGACCGGTCTTCCGTTCTTCGTAACCAGTCTTTTACATTTGGATGAGGGTATGACCACACTATACTTCGTGGCAATGACAGCTTTATCATTGGTATTCTATGTGCCGATTAATAAGTTCTCCTTGAAAATTGGAAAGAAGAAATGTATTTTAACCGGCTTTGTATTCTTCTCTATTGCATACCTTTACACCAGTTTTATTGGAAATATTTCCTTTATCTCACCCTTTATTCAAGGTTGTATTCTGGTGGTACTGGCTGCCTTCCCCATGGCTATCTTCGGTATTCTGCCACAGGCAGTTGTGGCCGACATTTCTCAAAGTGATGCCACCCAAACCGGTGAGAATCGTGAAGGTATGTTTTATGCTGCCAGAACCTTTGCTTTCAAAATGGGGCAAAGCGTTTCCATGTTGCTTTTTACCGCAATTTCTACAATCGGCATGGCCAGTGGTACCGGCTATCGTATGGTCGCAGTTTTAGCAGCTTGCTTCTGTATCCTTGGCGGCATCCTTTTCCTGTTCTATAACGAAAAGAAGGTTATGTCGTTCTTGAAATAAATTTCAATAAAAAGGTTATTCTGATTAATAGATCTCCGTACAAATACTATTTTGCAAGCTACCGGAAAGATAGGAAAAATCACATGAATAGAATAAATAAAATCAAGCAACTTCATGTTTTATCAGAAGAACACTTTTCAGACGTCATGGACAGGGAAGTAATTCCTTTCCTGTCCGGCATCTGTCAAAGTGGATATCTGTCCCTGCCTTCCGGTCAGGGAACGCTTTATTATGAATCCTACTGCCCTGCTGATGCTAGGGGCGTCATTGTAATCAGCCACGGCTTTTGTGAATCCATAGAAAAGTATAAAGAAGTAATTTACTATTTTGTAAAAGCAGGTTTTCAGGTGCATTTGGCTGACCACCGTGGACACGGTCGTTCTTTACGTGAAACAACACATCCCAATATGGTTCATATCACTGAATTTAGAGACTATGTAAATGATTTACATGCCCTAATCACAAATATTATCAAACCAACTGCAGGCAAACTTCCCTTGTACCTCTATGCCCATTCCATGGGCGGTGCAATTGGTGCCTTATACTTGGAAACCTATCCACAGACCTTCACCAAAGCTATTTTAACTTCACCCATGCTGGCTATTTATATGGGTCCAATTCCGGCTTTTGTTGGACAAGCTTTAGGCTGGTTTATGGTCAAATTACACCGCGACCAAAACTATGCCCCCGGACAGCATGAATTTCATCCGGATGAAAAGTGGGAAGACAGTGGTTCTTCCTGTGAAGCACGTTTTCGTTATTACCAAACAAAAAAAGAAGCCGAACCCAAGTTTCAAAACTGTGGCTCCAGCTACGGTTGGGCCTATACTTCCCTTTGTGCCTGTCACTCTATGACACAAAAAAAGAACTGTGATAAAATCACAGTCCCTGTTCTTGTTTTTCAATCTCCCAATGACACTTTCATTAAAGCATCCGGTATCAGCCGATTCATCAAAAACACACCATCGGCTGAATTAATACAAATTCCTGACAGCCGCCATGAAATTTATAACAGTGCCTCTTCCGTTATCGAAAAATACTACCAAACAATTCTAGCATTTCTAATTTAGTCAAAAGTGCAGTTACCTAAATCATTCCAAGGGAAATTGCACAGCAATTTTATCAGGAGGCGTGCCACGCCTCCTTGTTTATACCCCAAACAGAACGGCACTTGATTTCTGTGGCATCTCCGTTCAGAATCTCTACTGTGTATTCTCCTGCTTCCATATCAAAGAAGTTGTCTGAAAGCCATACATCACCATCCACACCGATTATCTCTACATTTTTCGCATACGCATCTGCAAAAACTGTGATTTTATTGCCTTTCTTCACAAATTTCAAATTCGGATTCTTAAATTTGTAATGCTTAGGCGGTGTAAAGAGACAGGTATTGCGAGAAATAATTTCTCCTTTGACTTCAAAGCTGTATTCAAGATGAATTTCTCTCTCCTCATATTCAGTAAAATCTATTTTAGCCAGCCACACACCGGAAAGTGCCTCTACTGTTACCTTCTCGCTTCCGCTTAATAAAACACTGCTGTCCGGTGTTCGCAGACTCCAGAAAACGGTTCCGGTCACATCCTGCATTGTTTCATTTGCCACATGTAACCTGGCGCTCTTTTCGATAGGAGCAGGCTCAGCAATACAATAAGGTCTTTCGCTCAGTTCTCCTACTTCTTCACAGGATATGGAAATCGGTGCAAACATTCTCTTTTCCGCATAATGCAAGGCCTTCCAGCGGCCATAATAATCAATACTTGCCCAGGAAGCTACGGGCCAGATATCATTTAACTGCCAAACTACTGCACCCATACATCTTCCGCGGTAACGTCTGAAATGCTCTACGCCATAACGAATTGCATCAGCCTGTAACAATTGCGAAGCATAAAGCAAGCTGTCAAAATCCTTGGGGAAAAGATAGGTTGCAGATAAGTAATCTAAAATCTTTCCGTTTGCCGCCCGATTTCTTTGGTGCATTTCCATAACTCTGGTAAACACGTTTCGGTCTTCAGGTTCTGTAAATGATTCCACTGTCTTTAAACAGGGGAAAGACTGGAACCCAAATTCGGATAAATAACGGAATCTGAACTTTCTATATTCTGTAAATGGCTTGTTTCCATGCCAAACATCCCAGTAATGCGTATCGCCCCGGTTTTCATCCCATGGATTATCAAAGTTACCACCTGATGACGGTGATGAAGGCCAATAAAAGCTTGCTGGATCTTCTTCCTTAAGAATTTTAGGAATAATATACTCAAACAACTTAATATAATCATATTTTTGCTTAATAGAAGGTTTCCAAGCTTTGTCTAAAGTCTGGGTTTCCATTTCGTTGTTACCACACCACAAACCAAGGCAGGCATGATGACGAATTCTCCGCACATTATCTATGGTTTCCTGTGTAATGTTGGCTTCAAATTGCTCGTCTAATTCATAAGAAGCACACGCATACATGAAGTCCTGCCATACAACCAGGCCTAACTCATCACAAATATCAAAGAAATAATCGTCCGGATAATAGCCTCCGCCCCAAACACGTATGCAATTATGATTTGCCCATGCTGCATCCTGCAGTAACTTTTGTGTTCTCTCCTTATTAATCCTTCCGAATAAGTTGTCCTCTGGAATATAATCAGCTCCCATGGCAAAAATCTTCACACCGTTTACTTCATGTGCAAAACAATTTCCCCATTCGTCCTCATCTGTATTCACAGTCATGGTGCGTAAACCAATCCGTCTTTCCCATACATCCAGCTCTTTTCCTGCTTGATCAAGCAGTTCCACTTTCACCTGATAAAGCGGTTGGTCTCCGTATCCTCTTGGCCACCAAAGCTTCGGATTGGTTATGTCCATACGATAATCCTGTTCGCCCGCTGCTTCCTGCTTGTCCTCTAGAACCTGAGTCGTACCGTCCGGTGCTGTTACAGTAATCCGAATTTTGTTTTGTGCATCAGCCTCTTTTCCGGATAAAGTGTCATCCAAATCAAAAAGCTCCACTGCTATATCAAAATCCAGTGTTACTTTTCCAGCTTCATGTTGCTGTGTGATATAAACAGAATCCAATCTGGATTTTTCAATTCCGAAGATAAAAACTCCTCTGAAAATCCCTGCATCCGGAATCCTCGGACCCCAGTCCCAGCCAAACATACAGTGTGCTTTACGAAGATGTGGAAAACCTTCCATACATTCCGCTGCGCCGCCTGTATATACTTTTTCATTTTCTTCTTTAATATATTTTGTAGGAGAATGCAATACCACCTTCAGCTGATTATCGCCCTCTTTTAAACTACCAAGTGTCAATAAATCAAACTCCCAAATTCTATGCATGTTATAGGTACAGCCCAGAAATTCATCATTTACATAAATATCAGCCAGTGTGTCAATGCCATCAAAATGAAGCAATAAGCCGTCATAATCCAGCATCTGCTTAGAAATTTGAAACGTCATCGTATAAATAAAATCATTGTCCATAATGGGCAATACCTTTAATTCATTATCACGATAAAAAGGATCCGGTATCAGGTTCTTATCTAAGAGTGCACCATATACTGTTCCCGGAACCATCGCATCAATACCACATTCCGGTAAGAGTTCCTTGTCTTTTCCATCGATTTTCAAATTCCACATACCACTTAAGTCGTTTTTTAGCATAATATTAGCCTTCCTTAGCTTAATTTGTTTTAGTATATCACAAACTTTTTTATCACAATAGTAATAAATCATAAGAAAATAGTATAAAATCATTTTCTGATATGATATACTTGATTCGTATACAGAACCACAAAAAATACGGAAAAATAACTATAAAGAGGAGTCATCACATGAAAAAAAGAACCAAACAAATTGCCGCAATTATCTGCATTGTTCTGCTGGTCCTTTTATATGTTGCCACCCGTCTTTAGGTTTTAACACCATGATTCTTTAGGAGCAACTTCATACACCATAT
>CAZNAP010000069.1:0-12729 GCA_964571145.1 uncultured Lachnospiraceae bacterium
TGGGTGCCGCATTATGCAGATACACAACTAATGAAATAAACTTCTTTTCCATTGACTTCTCCTCTACAAATACTCATCTAAATCATATACTGTATTAATTTTCCCGGATAACACACTTAAAAAGACCGGTTCTTTGCTTAGGAACTTCATTGCGGTAGGCCTGGAATCATCCACCTCTGAACTCTTTAAAATTGGTTTCATAGAATACAGAGATTGCTTATAAGTGTACGCAAATTCCGGCTTTAAATATTTATCAGCTAAATGTGACATATACGGCCATGCCGAGTCCGGCTTGTGGCTGCAGGTACTGCAATTTCCAAGATTTTCCATGGTGCACTGCGTTCCTCTCTGGCAAGAGAAGGCTGGCTTCGTTTCATAACTGGATACATGGGGTGTAAAAGTAACCGCGGTGAGAGAATGCATCCCTGTTTTGCCAAAGGGCATAATTGAGAAGAACGGACCATCCATAACCGTAATCCCTGTTTTCTCCAACGCTTTTGAAGGTTGACACAGAATAATCTCACATAATTCATATTTTATATCAAAAAACTCCTTGGATACCCCTTCCAGCTTATCGATTATTTGATTGACAGAAGCATAGGTTGCATTCAGTACAAACGGAGCTTCAAATTCACGTCCATCCGATAACCGAATCACAAACTGATTTGCATCCTTCACAATCCCGGTAATCCGTACATCAAACTGCAATTCCACATTCGCATGCTTTTGCAACTCTTCTTCGAAATATGCCTGCAATATCTTCGCATCATAAGTATACTCCTGCGTCAGGAAAGCACCATCACACATGCCCGGTCGAAAATAACGGGAAGTAGCCACCTCCTCACACGAAATATCCGCGGCGCGACAAAAATCCATAAACTGCTGTGCACTGGTCCACGAAAATTGTCCGGAAGTAGCATAAATCTGTTCAAATTGATCATGAATGCAAAAATTGAATTCCTCTGTGAATCGTCTAAAATAGCCTGCTGATTTAATAGCAGTCGTCAGACTTCTGGGATAATGATAGCCCATATGAACTCTGGCTTGATTGATATAGGTAGCACGCCCGAATGGCTGAGCATCGCACTCCAATACCAACACCTTTTCCCCCTTTATAGCACAGAATCTGGCAGCATATAAACCATATAATCCTGCTCCGATTATTATCTTATCATACTGCTGGTTCATCAATTACTTTCTCCTTACCCTAGTCACTCGATGCTTAAATCCGTTTATCTGATAGGTACACGGTATAACGTGTATTCTTCTCCTCGCGCAGTATCCTCTTCGGTTTGATACATCACTTCAAAATCCTGTAACTTCTCCGTACCGCTCAGGCAAGAATCTCGACTATCCAATAAGTAAACAGCCTCTCGATCAGGAAAAGCATCCTTCGCCCAAACGTATAAAGCTTCCACAGAAATACCCTGTTCCTGTTCCTCGCTATAATCTGCATAATAGACCTTTTGACCTGTTCCTGCATAGTAAAATTCATAATCTTTCAGGTACGCCATTACAGTTGAGCCACAAGGCACATCTGTCACAATTAAAACTTCTTCATTTGAAATTTCCGTCTCTATGTAAGCTGCTGCATTTACGCCGTCTGAATAAGAACCACGTAATGCATTATCTAAACTGGATGCTTCACTTTCAGAATTCCAGTTCAAAAACATACAAACTGCCAATACCACCAGCCAAAACTCTGCCAGATACATAACAATCCTGTTCAGCTTACCCGGCTTTTCCGCCTCATTCTGAAGATACCACACCCAAAGCATCCAGATAAATACAAAGCATAGAGAAATAAAATGCCAGATATGTAATTGATATACCAATACACTAAATAAAGACTGTAGTAAAAAGGAACCGGACATAACCAGTAATGGCCAGAAGTTCTTGACTCTAATCGAAATCACCAGCCCAAGCACCAGCAAGACTAAAAACGCTATGGTACAAAAAAATTTCTCCTGACCGGTCATTCTCATTAGTATTGTATAGGAATAGTTCTTAATCTCCTGCAATAATTCCGTGAGTCCCATATCCCTCATCTGATAATGTGGGCTGTCAGAAACTTGCCTAAATTCAGCCATCCATAACAATAAACTGGCCAGTGGAATCCAAATTCCACGTAATATCTTCATTATAAGTGTTTTGGATTTGGTACGGATAAAGGTGCTGAAGCCTTCCCATAACCACATGGCTGAGATCAATCCTGCACCTGCAAGTGCAATGGTATCAGCCTGTACCAGCAGTCCCAAAAGCAATCCATATAGAACAGGCTTTTCATTCCGCTTAGGATAACACCATGCCAGTAATATGAACAATAAGGCTATAAGACAATAATTTCTGGCGATTACCGAATAAAAATATGTAAATATGGGACTGAATAAACACACAATCTTAGTCACAATATGTACAGGTGCTTTCCATAAGAACAGACCGGCACTTACAGCCATAATCAGCAAACTAATCATGCCGATTGTACCAAAGGGTAAGCCCATTTTAGCAAACGGCATAACCAGCAAATACCATAAACAGGGATGTCCCTGATACTTAATTTCCACAAAAAGCTGTAGCGGATTCAGGCTTCTGGCTATCAGCCATACATTTGCCTCATCCCGCCACAGCTCGTGTCGCATTAACAATATTCCATTAAAAATTATCCAGACTGCAAATATACCTGCTAACGTGATTATTCGCAGTTTTTTCTTCTCATCTGTCATCCCGCACCCATTTATTTCCTCTAAACTATATAAATGTTAGCACGATATAAAAGACAGGTCAAATACTAATTGTTTTTCGTTTCTTCATATTCCAGAATCATCTTAGCCAAAGCATCTGCATATAACTGACGACCCTCCTGGCTTAAATGAACTCCGTCTTCCAGATACTGGTCAGCTGTATATCCATCTATCCCTAAATCCTGATAAGCATTTAAGAACAAAGTCTGCTGCTCATTCGCAATATAATTACAGATTCCCTTATAATCGAATAATGTTCCATAACCGGTATTTAGTGAATTACCATCTCCAAGCATATAGCCTTCCCCATTATAAAACTGCGCATAATTAGGGGCACAAAGAATAATTGTTGCATCAGGAGCTACACCTGACAATACCGTTACAGCATATCTGAGTGCACCTGCATAACATCGCAGGTCATAGGTGGTTCCCGGTATATCTAACGGTACCGCTCTGAAATAATCATTCATTCCGTATTCCACAATAAAATAATCCGTTTGGGAAAAATCTATATTGGGATTATCCAGAATCTCCTTTGCTCTTTTACCTTCAAATACATCCGAAGAAATGGCACCTCGTAAGACATTCACAATTCCACACAGACTTGTCGAAGTCCACTTCTCATACTCTTGTGATTCTTCCCACTCGATTGCAGCACTGGTTCCT
This sequence comes from uncultured Lachnospiraceae bacterium, assembly GCA_964571145.1. Taxonomy (GTDB): domain Bacteria; phylum Bacillota; class Clostridia; order Lachnospirales; family Lachnospiraceae; genus Suilimivivens. The sequence goes on from CAZNAP010000069.1 coordinate 3,408, forward strand.
CCAATCGCAAGATTATAAACATCTGCTTCGCACTGAAGTGCCGTCAAATAAGGCACGCCGGTTCCGTCTCGGTTAAAATCAAAAATACTGTCTCCCAAAAAGACCAACTGCATTTCATTGGAGGTTGGTTCCACCTGATCCTCTTCTGTAATTATCTGCTCCTTTTGTGGTTCCGACAATTCAATTGAGGGCTTTATGGGTATGACTCCCTCAGCAATTTCAGGTTCCACCGAAATAGGGATGGGCGTCGGTTTCGTCTCTGCTGTTTCTTCCTTGACGCCAACTGTATCCGGTTCAATCACTTCTTCTTTCTCAACAACTTCTCCTGTTTCCGTCAAAATAACATTTTCTGCCAGATTATCATCCGCCGGATTCATTTCTTCTTTGGTGCTTCTGCCACAACCGGCTATCAAAACAGCTCCAATTAATATGCTTCCGACTATATTCAGCATTCTTCTTTTTTTCATAAAATAACAACTCCTCTCAAAGCAACCTATCTCTACTAACTCATTACCTGCTTTCTGAATATAGAATAACATATTTTTAATCAAAATCCACATTTGTGCACATGAATTAAGAATTGTTTCCATAACCTTAAAGAATTCTTAATATCCTTATCTTCTATATTTTATTCAAAAAAAAGCTAATTATTCCTTAAAAACCACTGTGCAAATCGTCCCAATCCTTCTTCAATGGTGGTAGACGGTTTAAAGTTAAAATCCTCCATCAACTCTTGTACATCGGCATAGGTTTGATAAACATCCCCCTGCTGCATGGGCAAAAATTCTTTGATTGCCTGCTTTCCCAGACACTTTTCTAAAGTTTCGATAAAAACCATCAGCTTTTCAGGTTTATTATTTCCAATGTTATATATCTTATAATAAGCCCCATTCTCATCACTTTCAGGTGCATTAGGCAGTATATTCATCATTCCGGTAATAATATCGTCAATATAGGTGAAATCCCTCATCATATCCCCGTTATTATAAATTTGTATGGGTTCTCCCGCTTTGATTTTATTGGCAAATTTATAATAAGCCATATCTGGTCTTCCCATGGGACCATACACTGTGAAAAAGCGTAATCCGGTGAGCGGTATACCATATAGTTTGCTATAAGAATAAGCCATCAGTTCATTAGATTTCTTAGTAGCTGCATAAAGACTTACCGGCTTGTCTACCTGATCCTGCGTGGAAAAAGGCACTTTGGTATTTCCTCCATAAACCGAACTGGAAGATGCAAACACCAGATGCTCCACCGGATAATGACGACAAGCTTCCAAAATATTAAAAAATCCAACAATATTAGACTGAATATAGGCATCCGGATTATCAATACTGTATCGCACGCCGGCCTGTGCTGCTAAATTAACAACAATATCAGGATGATACTGTTCAAACACAGACATAACACGCGCGCAATCGGCTAAATCTGCCTTTATAAAAACAAATTTACTATACTCGTTTAGAATAGCAAGCCGTTCTTCTTTTAGGGAAACCTCATAATAATCGTTCACATTGTCATAGCCTATTACCGTTGATCCCTGATCAAGCAATGCTTTGGCAAGATAAAAACCAATAAATCCTGCACTTCCTGTTACTAAATAAGTTTTACTAGTATCTAATGCCTTCATTTTCATACTTCTCATCTCTCCACTATTATCATTCAAAAATTCCCTCATAATCATAATTGAGGAAAAACTGTCTTTCCTGCTCCAGCCTGTCCATATAATTCTCTTTGGTCATTAACCCTACATCTGTTGCCATCCATTGCAAAATCATGGAGTTCACCTCAGCAGAATAATGTCCATCATCATTATAGTAATTCAAATCACAGACAATCTCCGGATGATCAAAGAAACTAAACAACTTCACATTCGGACATTGCAGCAATAATTCTGTCGCCGTACGCTCTGCCTCGATTTGCTTGAACAATATACCTTGTATGTTCAAGGCATCGAAGTAGCAAATACTGTGTGGTGTATAAAATAAATAGAATGTTGTATCGGGATATTGATTGAACAGCTGTACCATATTTTTTTCAATCGTTTGTGTGACCAACTCCTGATCCTCCACTCCAAACTCTGTATCTTCTGCTAATTTCAGACTCTGTCTGTCATAGGAATACAAAATATGTTCCAGTCCTGTTTCATATTGCCAGGAGGCATACTCATCCATGGTCGTACTTGGTTCTCCCTGTATCGACATTGCTAAATTATTTAAAGTCCCATGGTATAAAATCGATTTATTAAATAGATAAGGCGCATCATTCAGAATCGTATCGTCATACAGATAGTTGGGATATTCTTCGTATTTAGACCAATCATAACTGCGCAGTAATCCATTGTAGTCGATTGCCAAAACGACTGTTTTCAGTTCACTGTTTCGATGCAGGGCTCTGTCCAAATTTTCGCATAATTCCTGATAACCGGCACCGGATAGGGGTTCCTTGACTGACTGCGTGCCAAACAATTCATCCATTTCGCTGGTCTTAAAATTCTGTGCCATAGAAGTTCCTGTAATGATTGCATCATAATCAAAATGTCTGGAAATACCGTCGTTGATGTATCGCTCCTCGTACAATCGATAAGAAAGGAAGGATAGTGGTTTATGATAATGAAAATAGGGATCCACAATAATCATCAGTATTGCTATGGCAGACAGCATAGCAATCAACAACACAATGCTTTTTATAAACCAGCGTTTGGCCAGTTTCTGTTCAGTAATTGTTTCCACATCTTCCTCCTTCCTAGAAATTCACATATAAGAATTCACTGATTTCAGCCAATGACATAATACTCCAGAATAATAAACCAACTACCGTAATCAGCTTGCCCGTTGTTAGCTTCATCTTCTGAACCTTCTCTTGTGTATTTGACATAAAAAAACATGCAAACAGTAATAATCCAATCAATATTGCCTGGAACAATCCGGGATAATTACTAATCACAGTACCAAATCCAACCCGATACAATACACTAATTTCCATCAAACCTAGAATTTCTTCTGTAATCGGTTGAAAAACAGAGCCTATCCCTCCGGTAAACAACTGCTGCCACAGAAGTCGCAAATCACCAAAGGAAGATGCCCTGAAAATACTCCATGCAAAGGTAGTGACAACAAACGCGCCTGCCACTTTTATAAATTTCGGCAACTTCCATTCAGAGTACTTCATCATCTTCTCAGCTACAATAAACAAACCATTCAATGCGCCCCAAAGCACAAATGTCCAATTGGCTCCATGCCAAAAACCGCTCACCAGAAATACAATCATGACATTCACATAAGTCCGTATCCTGCCCTTCCTGCTACCTCCTAACGGAATGTAAATGTATTTCGTAAAAAAGCGGGTTAACGTCATATGCCATCTATCCCAAAAATCCGATATCGACTCTGCCTTATAAGGCGAGTTAAAGTTAATCGGAAGTTCCATATTTAACATACGGGCTATACCCAGTGCCATATCACAATAGCCACTGAAATCAAAATAAATCTGCAGAGAATAGCTAATCATGACCAGTATGACACTGTTCGAATTCAGCTGCCCAATCTCTCCATATCCAACATTCACTATTTTTGCTAAGGTATCTGCAATCAATACCTTCTTCGCCAAACCAAGCGCAAAAGCATAAATGCCCTTGCTCATATTCGCATAATTAATCTGTTTCTTCTGCACATCCCTAAACTGAGGAATCAGCTCACTATGATATGCAATTGGTCCCTGTATGAGCTTTGGGAAAAACGTAACATACGTGGTGTACTCCAGAAGGCTGTAATCATTACATTCTCCGCGGTAGGCATCCACAAGAAATGCAATTTGTGCAAAGGTATAAAAGCTGATACCTAAAGGTAACAGAACCTCCAGAAATGGCATATTTGTTTTGAATGCTACATTCAAATTAGCAATAAAGAAATCGTAGTATTTACAGATAAACAAAAGTCCCACATTCATTAGAATGCCGATTACCAAAAGCATCTTTCTAACGTCCGTTGTCTTCATCTTAGGCTCTCGTTTAACCCTTGTTATCCAATGATAGATGAGATAATTAACAGCGATACTAGCTAACAAGATTATTAAGTAATAGATGTTCTGATAGCCGCAAAACCAACAAGACATACCTACCAGGAATACCATGGCAAGTTTATACTGTTTGAAATGATTCAATCCAAAATAACCGATTAAAACCAATGGCAAATATAATAAAATAAATATGTAAGAATTAAACAGCATATATTTGCTCCTTGTGAGAATTTAACGCCTTCATTTAGTATCAACGATTGATCAAACTTCGTCGGAATTAGTATACACAATTTTCGACGAAAATACTATACATCTAATGAATAACGATTTCAAATGTTGCAAAACTAACTTTTGTCCATTATACTAAATCTTAAGACAAATATAAGGAGCATTGAACCCAAATGACAGATTCAAAAGTACTTTCTATCATTATTCCTTCCTATAATGAACAAGGCAATATTGAGCGAACCTTTCTGGCAATACAAGAGGTACTACAACAGAATCAAATACCTTTTGAACTGATTTTCGTGGATGACGGCTCCAAGGATGAAACCTATCTGCGTATTCAGGAAGTTTCTGCCACCTATGCTGAAGCCAAAGGCCTCTCATTTTCCAGAAATTTTGGCAAAGAGGCTGCAATTTTTGCCGGTCTGGAAGCAGCTACTGGAGACTGTTGCCTGATTATGGATTGTGATTTACAGCATCCTGTTACTATTATTCCTGAAATGATTCGTTTGTGGGAAGAAGGATATGAAGTCATTGAAGGAGTGAAATCCAGCAGAGGCAAAGAAAGCTTTCTTCATAAATTTTGTGCTAAGAGCTTTTATCGTTTAATCAGTAAAGCGACTCAAATAGATATGTCACATGCTTCGGATTTTAAATTGTTAGACCGTAAAGCAGTAAATTCCTTATTAATCCTACCCGAACGTGCACCTTTCTTCAGAGCGCTTTCCTCCTGGATTGGTTTTCGTACGATTAGCATTCCCTTTGAAGTACAGGAACGGGAAATCGGTACATCTAAGTGGTCTGTATGGAGCTTAACCAAATATGCACTCCGTAACATCACCTCTTTCTCAGGAGCCCCTATGCAATTTGTCAGCATCATGGGATGGGTGATGCTCTTAGCTTCTGTTATTTTAGGCATTCAATCTTTATACAAATACTTTAGCGGAACAGCACTGGAAGGATTTACTACCGTTATCCTGTTACTTTTGATCATTGGCAGCATTTTGATGATTAGTTTAGGAATCATCGGTCACTATATTTCCAGAATTTATGATGAAATTAAAGCCAGACCAAGATACATAATCAGTAAAAGATGCGGTTGAACCGCATCTTTTTTCTTCTCACACTCTTCCGATACTGTAATACTCTACGCCGGCTGCTTTCATTTCGCTTGGCTGATATAAGTTTCTGCCATCGTAAACCAGCGGTGTATGCATCTTCTCTTTATACTGCGCCGGAGTGATTGCTTTTATGTCAGGCCATTCGGTATAAACAAAGCAAATATGAGCCTGATTTATTGCTTGCTCAATTGTAGGAACATACTGAATGGAACCTCGTTCCAGCTTGCCTTCAGGAAACAGGCTCTTGGCTCTCTCAACGCCTTCCGGGTCGTAAGCATAAACATCTGCGCCTGCTGCCAATAAGAGCTTTAAATTGTCAATAGAAGGTGCTTCTCGAAGGTCATCTGTACCAGCTTTGAAGGCCAAGCCCAATACAGCTACTTTCAATCCGCTAAAGGAAATCATTCGTTCCTTGGCTTTCTCAAATAATCTGGTTTTCTGATTTGCATTCACATCCACGCAGGCTTCTACTGTCTTTAGTTGATAACCATGTTCTCTGGCAAGAAACTTTAATGCCTTAGTATCTTTAGGGAAGCAGCTGCCTCCAAAACCAATCCCTGCATTCAGGAATCTTCCACCAATACGCTCATCATAACTCATACCTTCAGCAACATCTGTAATATCTGCACCCACTAACTCACATAAGTTTGCAATATCATTCATATAAGAAATCTTAAGTGCCAGAAAATCATTGCAGGCATACTTAATCATCTCTGCTGAACGCCGTTTAACCGATACAATTGGCAATCCAAACGGTTCGTATAATTTCTTCAAGATTGTTTCTGCCTCTTGGCTCTCTGTTCCAATAATAATTCTGGCAGCATGAAGCGTATCATGGACTGCTGTGCCCTGTGCAAGAAATTCCGGATTGGATGCCACTTCCACCTTCACATCATGTACTAAAAAGTCCTTAATAAACTGTTCCACCTTATCATTGGTTCCAACCGGAACTGTCGATTTCACTACTACCAGACAATCTTTCTCCACCGTCTCGGCAATTTGTCTGGATACTGTGGCTATGTAACTCAAATTGGCACTTCCATCAGGCATCTCCGGTGTTCCTACTCCAATAAAAATGACATCTGCGTCTGCATAGGCTTCTATATGATTGGTTGTAAAATGAAGTCTGCCTGCTGCATTATTTTTTTGCATCAGCTCTTCCAGTCCCTCTTCATAAATAGGAGATTTACCCTGACGCATCATTTCTATTTTATATTCATCAATATCGACACAGGTTACGTCATACCCTTTTTCGGCAAAGCAGACCCCCGCTACCAGTCCTACATATCCTGTTCCTGCAACTGCAATCTTCATACAAATAGTCTCCTTCTATATTCCGCTATCTATATTCCTCTAACATAGGCAGCAATTTCTCTTTTCGATTGCTAAAAAAGTTCTTTAGTGCTTCCGTTCCTTCATAAAACTGTTTTAGAGAATCATCTCCTGTAAAGCGCTTGTCGTTTTCTCTCATTGGTTCCGCCAAAAGTTGTGTCAACTTATCAATTTTATTGCTCATTTGTTCGGCGTCAAAAATCGTATCTGCCATTTCCGTTATGCGTGCCAATAATTTGGTACGAAATTCATCATTGGCCATCATATTCCGAAACATAGCATCATTTTCCATCACATAGTTCAAAGAGTCAAACTCTACATCAAAACCGGCCGAGTTAAAATCAAAAAGCATCCATCTCCACTTGCCGTCTCCATAGAAGGTGTGCTCCTGTTCTTTTGCTCTCCAACAAGCGAAATTGCTTCCCGGCCAGTCAGAATTTCTTCCAACATACAGCATCGTTGCATAATAGTCAATACAGCTGTTTATATCGATTATATCGCATGCCTTCTGATAGTTCTCAGCATTTGTCATATCACTTTCAGTACAGAATCGTATCATGTTGTCATAATACTTACTGTCTTCTACTTCCCCAACTTCAAGTGCTCCGTTTTTAACCAAAATCACATTATCTTTATTGATATCATAGTTATATTCCAGATACTCTGCACTATACTTATCATTCAGCCAATAAACGCCCCAATATTCACCATCCAAAAACAACACATAGGGTTGAAAATGCATTGCTGCTACATTTAGCTCACTAATGGCCTCCGAAACCAAGACATCCTTCACCAACGTCGTATCCTGTCCCCCATGAAACAGCGTAACTGCAGAAGCTAAGTATTCATTTTCAAACAATTCTGCATCAAAAACCCTGTTTCCGTCATATTCTTTTCTGGCATATATATTGAGACTTTTGGGATTCCCGCCGCGACTAAAAGCACCATGAATCCTAATACCACAAGTTTGAGACAGCATACACGTCTGGTCTGCTGCGAAGAACTGACATACCGCTTCTCTTTCCCACTTGGAGCCTCGATTGCTGTAATTTCCTAACCAAGCCGACCAAAATTCTTCTCTCCAGTCCCAAATACCCTGTTCTCTATATTGCTGCTTATATTCATCATAAGTCTTACCCTGTACATAGATACCATGTTCATAATCAAATAAGTTTTCAGGATCTGTGACAATGCTTAAGACCTGCATATTTTCATAGCTAGCTTTGTCTGCTAATCCGACAAAATAGGTACCTGTAATAATATCACTGTACTGCCCATGGCCATCATAAGCCACTGCTCTGATAATGGTTGCTTTATCAATCAGATAATCCGGCGTTTGAAAGCCCGGACTTTTAAAGCCCATGGATTCAATCACATCTGTCTCAAAGCCTCCCGAAACATCGGTTCTCATGGAATGTACATTTTCATTTTGGCTTGCATCTGCAATTGAAATAGGGTTTTCATACTTCATTGAAGATTTATCAGGAACGGTTCCATCCAGTGTATAAAAGATTTCTCTGCCCTGTGCATCAATTGTCAACTCAAACGCATCTTCATAAAATCCCGGTTCTCTCGAAAACGAAATATTCATTGGTGCTTCACTTAGCTTGTCCGTTTGAAATAAGAACACAGCTAATGCCAGTAGTACACTGCATGCACAAATAACGATATACTTCTTCTTATAGAACATCATCTACATCGTACTCCATTAATGAGAATCTCTCTACATCAGGATTCTTTTCCAACGCTTCTGAAATTACCACTGCTTCTTTCGTAATAATTTCAAAGATAAAATCCATGCCCTTTTCAGTATGATTTCTGCTTTTAATACGAAATCTTTTGGTATGCTTGTCCAATATCTCATTAATTTGATTCTCCGACTCTGCTGAAGCACAATGAACCACTAAAACATGAGATTTGGAGCTGACTCCTAAATGTCGCAAAATAATAAAGACCACCGTTACAATTAACGATGTCAATATCGCCATTCCATACATCTGACACCCGCAAGTAATTCCAATATGGATTGACCAGAGAATGAACACTAAATCAACCGGATCCTTCACTGCTGTTCTAAAACGTATAATAGCCAAAGCACCGATTGTGCCAAGCGTAATCACCAAATTGGATTGTAAACTTAAAATAATTGTAGATATAAAGAAAGGCAATATAGCAATACAAATATTAAAAGCCTTATTGTACAAGGAGCGTCGCAGTACTACCTGATATACGAAGAACTCATACAAAGCCAAGACTCCTGATAATAGTAATACCGAAACCAGTACAGAAGAACTAATCTCTTGATTTTGAAAGTTATGCAAAATATTATTAAATACTGCCTGAATAAAACCCATGGTACTCTCCTCCTTAGAAACACTTACAAAAACGATTCTTCTCCTGTATTGCAATCCTACCTAAATAATATTTGGAAAAGGATCTCTGAATCATTACATCCGTACATAAATATCTTCTGATATGCGATGGTAGAATATCGTCAAATTTAATTTCTAATACATGCTTTTCTTTATCTAAAATTGGAACCTGCAAATAGCTTTTCGTAAGGAACTTATCCACCTGCTCAGAAGCCGTAATATTGTAATCAAATGTAATTCTGATATTGGTAA
>CAZNAP010000070.1:0-12631 GCA_964571145.1 uncultured Lachnospiraceae bacterium
TATTAAAGAGAATAGGAGAAAGTGAAATGGAATTATTATCAAGAAACAAAACAGGAAAAAAGGAAAGACCAATTAAAGTGTTGCAATTTGGAGAGGGTAACTTTTTACGTGGCTTTGTAGATTATATGATTGATATTGCCAATGAAAAAGGCGAGTTTAATGGAGATATTGTATTAGTAAAACCAATTGAGTTCGGAAATCTGGATCGATTCCATGCACAGGAATCTCAATATACAGTTTCATTAAGAGGAATTATTGACGGAGAACCGGCAGTTTTAAATAGAATTGTAACAAGCGTGGCTGATGTAGTAGCAGCACATGAAGAATATGAGAAATACAGCAATTTTGCCAAATTAGACAGTTTGAGATATATTGTATCCAATACAACTGAAGCAGGAATCGTCTATGATCCGAATGATCAATTGGAAATGACACCACCTCATAGCTTCCCCGGTAAACTGGCTAAGTTTTTATATGAAAGATATGTACACTTTAACGGTGACAAAGAAAAAGGGTTGGTTATGTTGCCGGTAGAATTAATTGATGATAATGGTATTCATTTAAAGGAATGTGTTCTGAAACAAGCAGATAACTGGGGCCTGGATGATAATTTCAAGAATTGGCTCAATGAAGCCTGTGTATTTACTTCCACACTGGTTGACCGTATTATTACAGGATATCCAAGAGAAGAAGACCAAAAACTTTGGGAAGAATGGGGCTATAAAGATGAATTAATTGTAACAGGTGAACCTTTTGCACTGTGGGTTATTGAAAGTGAAAAAGAGATTAAAGATGAATTTCCTTTGGATAAAGCCGGATTACCGGTTATATTCACAGATAATCAAAAACCTTACAAGCAAAGAAAAGTGCGTATTTTGAATGGCGCACATACTTCATTTGTATTGACGTCTTATCTGGCAGGAAATGATACCGTACTGGAATCCATGAAAGATGAATTGGTTTATGAATTTATGTATCATACCATTTTCGATGAAGTAATCCCTACACTAACCTTACCGGAAAAGGATTTAAAAGACTTTGCACAGGCTGTGATTACCAGATTTAATAATCCTTATGTGAAACATGCATTGCTTTCTATTTCACTGAATTCTGTATCCAAGTGGCGTGCAAGATGTATGCCCAGCTTTTTGGGCTACATTGAGAAGACGGGAAGTCTGCCCAAGCACTTGACTTTCTCATTGGCAGCATTGATGGCTTTTTATCAGGGAACAGAACTCAGAGATAATGCCCTAATCGGAAACCGAAATGGAGAAGAATATCGTATTATGGATGATGAAGCTGTTCTGGCCTACTTCGTAGGGAACTGTAATAAAGAAACTTCTCAATTTGTAAAAGGATTTTTGAGTAATACAGAATTTTTTGGCCAGGATTTAACAGAAATCGCAGGCTTGACAGAAGAGATTACCAAATATCTGAATGAAATCAACCAAAACGGAATGCGAAAAACCATGGAGGAGTATTTTAAGGCATGAAATTCATAAAAATTCATGAAAATGATAATGTGGCTGTTGCTGTAGAAACGATTCCCCAAGGCACAGAAGTTTCCACTGGTGAAGAACAGGTAATAGCCAAAATGGAAATTCCGGCAGGGCATAAAATTGCCTTGTGTGATATTAATAAAGGGGCTCAAGTCATGAAATATGGTTGTCCAATCGGCGTTGCCAAAGAAGACATTCAGGCAGGAGATTGGGTACATACACATAATGTTAAAACAGGCCTTGGTGATTTATTATCCTATACTTATGAACCTACGGAGAATCCACAACCGGTAGGTAAAGAAACCTTTTTTGAAGGTTTTGAACGTGGAGACGGGAAAGCCGGTGTCAGAAACGAAATCTGGATTATTCCAACTGTTGGATGCGTAAATAATGTGGCGCAGGCAATTGCGAAACAGGCGAATGCTTATATAACAGGAACAGTGGAAGAGGTCATTGCATTTACACATCCTTATGGTTGCTCGCAAATGGGTGATGACCAAGAACATACCAGACAGATACTTGCTGATTTAATTGGGCATCCCAATGCCGGAGGCGTATTGGTATTGGGCTTAGGTTGTGAAAATTCCAACATAGAAGTTTTGAAACCTTATATTGGCGAATACGATGAAAATAGAGTGAAGTTTCTGGTTTGTCAGGAAGTGGAAGATGAAATTTCTGAGGGAACTGCTCTGGTGCAGGAACTGATTGAACAGGCATCTCATATAGAACGAAAACCAATCAGTACATCAAAATTGATAGTTGGTTTAAAGTGCGGAGGCAGTGATGGCTTCTCCGGTATTACCGCCAATCCAGTAACGGGCAGATTTTCAGACTTGTTAATCGGTGCAGGAGGAACTACCATATTAACAGAAGTTCCTGAGATGTTTGGAGCTGAGACCTTGCTGATGAATCGCTGTGAAAATGAGAAATTATTTGATAAAACAGTAGCATTAATCAATGATTTTAAAAACTATTTTACAAGTAATCATCAGACAATTTACGAAAATCCTTCTCCGGGAAATAAAAAGGGCGGTATTTCCACCTTGGAAGATAAGTCCCTTGGCTGTACACAAAAATCGGGAAGTGCACCTATAAAAGGTGTATTACAATACGGCGAAACAGTCAAAACACCGGGATTGAATTTGCTCAGTGCACCCGGAAATGATTTAGTAGCAGCGACTGCACTTGCTGCAAGTGGAGCACAAATTGTTATTTTTACAACAGGCAGAGGAACACCTTTTGCTTCACCGGTGCCCACGATTAAAGTGTCCAGTAATTCTGCCCTTGCAGGCAAAAAATCCGGTTGGATTGACTTTAATGCAGGCGTTTTGGTAGAAGGCGAAAAGATGGACAATGCAGCACAGGAACTTTATAAACTGGTTTTGGATACAGCTTCAGGCAAAAAAGTTTGCAGTGAACTGGCAGGATTCCATGACATGGCAATTTTTAAACAAGGGGTTACTTTATGACAAAAGTAGAAACATATATTGATTCATTTTTAAAGAATTATCATAATTACAAGGGAAAGTGGAATTATGAGGACGGCTGTGTATTAATTGGGGCCAGACAAATGTATGAAGCCACAGGGGAACAAACCTATTTTGACTTTATAGAAAAATACTTAAAGCAATTTGTGACAGAGGACGGAATTATTGCCAATTATGAGCTGGAGAAATATAATATAGACAGTATTAATGCAGGTAAAATTCTTTTTTTCATGTATGAGAAGACTGGACAGGAGAAATATCGAAAAGCCATTGAATTCATCATGAATCAGTTACGAGAACATCCCAGATGCAAATGCGGAAACTTTTTCCATAAGGAGATTTATCCCAATCAGATTTGGCTGGATGGACTGTATATGGCACAGCCTTTTTACATGGAGTATGAAACAAAATATGATAACAAAGAGAAATACAGTGATATTATCAGCCAATTTGTAAATGTGCAGAAATTCCTTTATGATGAGGACAAGGGCTTATGTTACCATGCATATGATGAAGCCCATGAACAGTTTTGGGCAGACCCGAAAACCGGCTGCTCACCTAACTTCTGGCTTAGAAGTATGGGATGGTACTTAATGGCACTGGTGGATACTATGGATGCCATGAGCCAGGAAATATACGAACAATACAGAACACTTCAGGATATTTTCAAGAAAATGTTACATGGAATTTTACAATATCAGGATGCAGAAACAGGACTTTTTTATCAGGTAATTGACCGAAGTGACGTGGAAGGCAATTATTTAGAAACTTCAGGAAGCGCCATGATTGGATATGCAATTTGCAAAGCCTGCAGAATGGGAATTATTTCACGTGAAAAATATGTTCCTGTTGGAAAGCGAATAGTAGAAAGTCTGATTAGTAACAAGCTTCAAGAAACCGAGGGGACATTGCATTTAACAGGTATTTGCCATGTGGCAGGACTTGGACCCGCTGATAATCCAAAAAGAGATGGTTCTGTAGCCTATTACTTGTCTGAAAAAATAGTAGCAGATGACTCCAAGGGGTCAGGCCCTTTCATGATGGCCTATGCACAGTATTTACAGCTTAAGAAAGAAATGAATGACTGACCGGAAAGGAAGCCATACCATGGAAGTAAAAAAAATCATGCATTCAGCAAGAAGTGCGGTAATTGAAATTTGTGATGGTGGAATTTATACTACAACACAAAAATATCAGATTTTAGTTAACGGCAGTTATTTGAAAGATACAGATACAGTGATTACTTCCTTGTTTGATTTGAAACCTCAAACTGCTTATGAAGTATCAATATTGACTTCCGAAGGTAACTTGGAAGGTCAATTGTCCTTTGTTACGGAAGCAGAGTTTGTTACCTTAAATGTGAAAGACTTGGGCGCAAAAGGCGACGGCATTCAGAATGATACAGCGTTTATCCAAGCAGCGATTATGGCCTGTCCGGCAAACAGCAGAGTATTGATTCCAAAGGGAACCTATCGGATAACCAGTTTGTTTTTAAAGAGTAACATCAATATTGAGATAGAGAAAAATGCGGAACTAAAGGCTGAAACAGAGCGGTTCGCATACCCTCGTTTCCCAGGTCTAATCGAAAGCTATGATGAAGAAGACGAATACAATCTTGGCACATGGGAAGGCAATCCACTACCAATGTTTGCAGGCATCATAACCGGAATTGATGTGGAAAATGTACTAATTTACGGAGAAGGTGTCATTAACGGAAATGCGTCCAAAGAAAACTGGTGGCAGAATCCGAAGAAAATGGTAGGTGCTTTTCGTCCAAGAATGTTCTATATTAAAAATTGCAAAAACATTACTATTCAGGGACTGCAGTTTTGTAATAGCCCATCTTGGACTTTGCATCCCTATTTTAGTCAGAATCTGCGTTTCTTGAACTTGACAATAAACAATCCGGAGGATTCACCAAATACAGACGGACTTGATCCGGAATCCTGTAAGAATGTAGAAATTTTAGGCGTTCGTTTTTCTCTTGGAGATGATTGTATTGCTGTTAAATCCGGCAAAATTTATATGGGCAAAAAACATAAGACGGCTTCGGAAAATATACATATCAGACAGTGTCTTATGGAAAACGGACATGGAGCTGTGACCATTGGCAGTGAAATGGCCGGAGGTGTCAAGAATTTAACGGTTGAGGAATGTCTTTTTAGTCATACAGACAGAGGTCTTAGAATCAAGACAAGACGTGGAAGAGGCGAAGACGGTGTGTTGGATCAAATCACATTCAGAAAAATTAATATGAATCATGTGATGACTCCATTTGTTGTAAACAGTTTTTACTTTTGTGATCCGGACGGCAAGACAGAGTATGTGCAAAGCAGAGAGCAAAAACCTGTTGATGAGCGTACACCCTATATCAAGCGCCTGGCATTTGAAGATATTAAAGCAGAAAACTGTCATGTGGCAGCGGCTTGGTTTGACGGCCTGCCGGAACAAAAGATAGAAGAAATAAAGATGCATAATATACAGGTTTCTTATGCAGAACATCCTAAAAAGGCAGTTCCGGCTATGTCGGAAGGTGTGAAGGAATGTAGTTTAAAAGGAATTTTTGCTAATAATATCAAACGTCTTGTTTTGGATTGTGTTACTATTTCAGGACAGGAAGGCGAAGCTTTAGAATTACAGGGAGTGGATGAATTGATAAAGGAAGGGTTGGAATAAAAGTGCAGATTGGAATTCGTTTACATGATACAGTGAATTTGCCAATAGAAGAGAGACTGATTAAAGTGAGAGAACAGGGCTTTTCCTGCGCGCATCTTGCACTCTCTAAAGTGATGCCAAAGCCTATGGCTGACATTGCGGCATTAACACCCGGGTATGCGATGTATTTGAAAAGTTTGTTTCAAAAGAATGAACTGGATATTGCAGTGCTTGGATGTTACCTGAATTTAGCCAATCCAAATCAGGAGAAGTTAAATCAAATTACAGATAAATACAAGGCACATATTCGCTTTGCCTCATTGTTGGGTTGTGGGGTTGTAGGAACGGAAACCGGAGCACCAAATGAAGAATATAAATATGAACCGACTTGTCATAGCGAAGAAGCACTGGAAATATTTATTAGAAATTTGCGCCCTGTAGTACAATATGCAGAGAAGATGGGCGTTATTATGGCAATCGAACCTGTATGGAAACATATTGTTTATAATCCACAGAGAGCAAGAATGGTGTTAGATGAGATTGACTCTCCAAATCTTCAGATTATTTTAGATCCGGTCAATCTTTTGGATATCAGTAATTATAAGAATCAGATTGGCATAGTGGAAGATGCAATTGAGGTTCTGGGTAATGATATTGCAGTTGTCCATATGAAAGATTATGTTGTAGAAAATGAAACTTTAAAGTCGGTCGCAGCAGGAACCGGTGAAATGAATTACGAGGCAATTTTGAGATTTATCAAAGAAAAGAAACCTTATATTCATACCACACTGGAGAATACAGTTCCGGAAAATGCGGTGTGGTCAAAAGACTTTATTATTCAAAAATGGAAAGATATTTCCTGAGCACCGAATGATTAACAATTTTTAGTCAGGATACCAGTTATCATCACCGGCCAATACAGCTTTTTTAGTATAATGATATGCTTCTTCAGATGATAGATGATGTATAAAAGGAGCACGTAATTTCGCATTAGGGTCGGCACCGTCACCGGTATTTTGATATTCACCATAGAAACAGGTATCCCTGGCCGCGGGTTTATTCCAGTCATGAAACCCTTGCGGATGTATATGCCTTTCAAGTTCACAGTTTAAAATAACGGTTTTAGCGTAATTGCGCCAAGGCCTTCCTAAAAATACGCTTTTTTTAGGACAATTACCGGTGAATAGACAGTGAGAAAACACATAACCATAGTCTTGTCCCTCAGGGGTAGAAGCAGCGGTTACATAACCACAGACCAAAGGTGGTTCAGTGGAAAGGGAAGCTACGGTTTGGTCATAAAGAGAATAAAGTTCGCAATCCTCAAAGTAGGCAGTGGCACTACCGAAAATAAAGTCGATATCACCGCAGATGAAGCAATTTTTATAGAATTGTCTGCCGTTAATGCGGGGAGAAAATTCTTTGGGACCAACAAAACCACCAGGTTGAATTACAGTAGGCGGAAGAGGACCGGTAAATAAAGTGTCTTGGTGACTTTCCAGACGACAATGTTCAACTATAATTCGATCACCATCGGCATAAAGGGCAATTGCTTGACCGGCTTTAGCGCGTGGGCCGGAAGCATTTTGAACCGTAATATTGGAAAGTGTAATATCGTGGCTATCCAAAAACATGGTGTAAGAACGAAAGGTTCCCATTTTGGAACCATCAGGCATGAGCGCGTTTGCATAATCATCCCAGGTAATAGTGGTTGTTTTGGCATCCTCACCTTGAATCGTCACATAAGGTCTGTTAATCGTCACTTTTTCGTGATAAAGGCCTGGTTTTAGCATAATGGTAACTTGCTCATCTGTATCAGCAGGTATGTGAGCCAAAGCGTCAGATAGAGTGGGAAAGCAATTTGGATGATTGTCAGTATGATTCTTGTACTTTGCAGAAACGATATAGGTTAGCATAATATCTGCCTTTCATCAATGTGTTTGTAAGAGCTTACATATATTATGAGTATAGCATGAAAAAACAAGAAAAGATAGTTTTGTAGATTTCTAAACGAAAGGATTAGGTACAGAAATGAGTAGATTAAAAATCAGTACACCAAATCAAGCACAATTGACGGTAGAAAGATTGTATAAGGATTTGGAAAGGCATATTGTTGCCAGCCCACCGGGACTTTGTCCTATTGATTTACAGTACTCTTTTTTGAAGACCTGCCATGCGCAAACTTGTGGAAAATGTATTCCCTGTCGTGTGGGATTACAGCAATTGGGCAATTTATTGGAAGATGTGCTGGAAAACAGAGCTGATTTAAAAACCCTTGCCTTAATCGAGAAGACGGCTGCCGACATTACTGATTCTGCAGACTGTGCAATTGGTTTTGAAGCTGCGCATATGGTTTTGGCAGGGCTGGATGGTTTTAAAGATGACTATCTTTATCATATTGAGCATGGAAAATGCTCTTATTCGATTACCCAGCCTGTACCCTGTGTGGCTCTTTGTCCGGCAGGTGTTGATATTCCGGGATATATTGCTTTGGTTGCAGAAGAACGTTATGCAGATGCGGTGAAGTTAATTCGTAAGGACAATCCTTTTCCGACGGCTTGTGCACTGATTTGCGAGCATCCCTGTGAAGCCAGATGCAGGCGTAATATGATTGACAGCTCTGTAAATATTAGAGGCTTAAAGCGAATGGCAGTGGATGCAGCAAGAGCCAATCAGGTTCCGGTACCACCCAAAGCAGAACCTACTGGTAAAAGGGTTGCTGTAGTAGGCGGCGGACCGGGAGGATTATCAGCAGCTTATTATCTGGAACTCATGGGACACCATGCAGTAATTTTGGAAGCCAGGGAAAAACTGGGCGGCATGTTACGATACGGAATTCCTAATTATAGATTTCCCAGAGAACGTTTGGACGAAGATATAGAAGCAATTTTAGCAACAGGTGTAGAAGTACATACAGGCGTCAGAGTTGGTAATGAATCAGATGATATTTCATTTGAACAATTAAGACAAGAATATGATGCAGTTTATATCGCAATCGGTGCCCATACAGATAAGAAAATAGGAATTGAAGGCGAAGAATCCAAAGGGGTAATTTCAGCAGTGGAAATGCTGCGCAGCATCGGAGAAGAGACGCCACCGGATTTTAAAGGAAAAAGAGTGATTGTAGTCGGCGGTGGAAATGTGGCCATGGACTGTACACGTTCTGCAATCAGATTAGGAGCGGAATCCGTAGGAATCGCCTACAGAAGAAGACAGGACGATATGACTGCTTTACCAGAGGAAGTGGAAGGCGCAATCGCAGAGGGTGCAGAATTATATAGTTTGAAGGCGCCAAAAAGAATAGAAGCAGATGAAAATGGTCAGGTAACTGCACTTTGGGTGGAACCACAAATGATCGGACCTATTGATGCATGGGGCA
The DNA here is from genome assembly GCA_964571145.1 of uncultured Lachnospiraceae bacterium. Taxonomy (GTDB): domain Bacteria; phylum Bacillota; class Clostridia; order Lachnospirales; family Lachnospiraceae; genus Suilimivivens. The sequence continues at coordinate 9,018 of CAZNAP010000070.1, forward strand.
GAGCCAGACCTGTACAGGCACAGGTGGAACCATTACGAATACCTTGTGATGTAGTAATTGTGGCAATTGGTCAGGGTATTGAATCCCGACATTTTGAAGAAGCAGGAGTACCTGTGAAAAAAGGAACTTTAGATGCAAAAAGCGAAAGTGGGTTCAGAGATATTCCAGGTGTTTTCGCCGGCGGTGATTGTGTAACCGGACCAGCTACAGTGATTCGTGCCATTGCAGCAGGCAAAGTAGCGGCAGCGAATATTGACGAATATTTAGGATATCATCATTTGATTAGTTGTGATGTGGAGATACCACAGGTTAAATACGAAGATAAGACGCCTTGTGGAAGAATTAACCTTTGTGAACGTCCCGCATCTGAACGAAAAAATGATTTTGATGCAATAGAATGTTCAATGACGAAACAGGAAGCGGCACAAGAGGCAGGTAGGTGCCTGCGATGTGACCAATTTGGATATGGTAATTTAAAAGGAGGAAGAGCAGCAATATGGTAAATTTAACAATTGATAACAGGCCGGTCAGCGTATCGGAGGGGACTACAATTATGAAAGCTGCTGCCTCTGTAGGAATTATGATTCCGCATTTATGTTATTTAGAAGGAATTAATGAAATAGGTGCCTGTAGAGTATGTGTGGTAGAAAGGCAGGGAAAAGTAAAACTGATTACTGCCTGTAACAATCCGGTAGAAGAAGGAATGGTGCTGTTTACGAATTCACCAAAAGTTAGATCCGTGCGCAGAACAAACGTGGAATTGATTTTATCCCAGCATGATTGTAGCTGTGCGACCTGTGTTCGAAGTGGTAACTGTAATTTACAAACAATCGCCAATGATTTGGGGATTCTTGAAATACCTTATAAAAAGGAAATTGCACAGGTGCCCTGGAATCAGGACTTTCCACTGATCAGAGATGCAGGTAAATGTATTAAGTGCATGCGTTGCGTGCAAATTTGCGATAAGGTGCAGGATTTACATATTTGGGATGTACAAAATACAGGTTCCAGAACCAGAGTAGATGTGATGGGTAATCAATGCATTGAAGAATCAGATTGCAGTACCTGTGGCCAGTGTGTAACCCATTGTCCTACAGGAGCTTTAAGAGAAAGAAATGATGTTCCTAAGATTTTCGAAGTATTGGCTAATCCTGAAATCGTTACGGTTATACAGGTGGCACCAGCTGTACGCGCTGCATGGGCAGAAAGTTTGAATATTCCGAAAGAAATGGCCACTGAAGGCAGAATGACAGCGGCTTTAAAGCAAGTTGGCTTTGATTATGTTTTTGATACATGTTTCTCAGCTGATTTAACAATCATGGAAGAGGGCTATGAGCTTCTTGGCAGACTGGAAGAAATCAAGGAATCAGGGCTTCCTATGTTTACGTCCTGTTGTCCGGCATGGGTTAAGTTTATGAAATCACAGTATCCTGATTGTGCAAATAGACTGTCCAGTGCAAAGTCGCCTCAACAGATGTTTGGAGCTGTTACAAAGACATTTTTTGCGGACAAGATAGGTGTAAGTCCGGAAAAAATCTGTTGTGTGTCCATAATGCCTTGTATTGCTAAAAAGGGAGAAGCCGCATTACCCGAAATGGATGTTACAGGAACAGGGCAAGATGTGGATATCGTATTAACCACTCGTGAGTTTGCACGTTTGTTAAGGGCAGAGCATATTCTTCCGCAATTGCTTAAAGAAGAAGCATTTGATTCACCCTTAGGTGAAGGTACAGGTGCAGCAGTTATTTTTGGTTCAACAGGCGGAGTAATGGAAGCGGCACTGCGTACTGTATCGGCTGTCATCGAAGGGCATAATCCTAATCCTGAGAAATTCAGTGAAGTACGGGGCTCACAAGGTCGCCGAGAATTGGTTTGTGTGATTAATGGGGTACCGCTTAGAACTTGTACAGTGAGTGGTTTGAAAAATGCCAGAGATTTAATGGAGGATATCATCGCTAAAAAGGTTCAGTATGATTTCGTTGAAGTCATGGCTTGCCCCGTTGGTTGCGTAGGTGGTGGTGGTCAGCCAATATGGGACGGTATAGAAATGGCACAGGAGCGTGCTATGGAATTATATAATTTGGATAAAAAGAGACATTGCAGATTTTCTCATGAGAATCCGGAGATTCAAAAGCTCTATGCGGACTATCTGGAGAAGCCATTGTCTCATAAGGCTCATCAGCTACTGCATGTTTAGTTAGTTAGAACGATGATTGGTGAGCGTGTGATATCGTTGGAGGGACATGGAGTGGTAGATTGGGCGCGGATGCTCTCATAGATGTTTGCGCAGAAAATGTCCTGCTGCAGCATGGAGAGGGCTTCTTGGGTTAGAAGCTTGGGAGCATCGGCAGGTTTAGAAATCAGAGGAATCGAGCTGTTTCTTTTGATTGCAGAAAGCAGTTTCGTTGCATTTTCGCGGAATCCCAGTAAGCGGGCATAAGGCGTAAACAGGTTTCTATCAAGTAATGGAGCAGTAAAGAAATCCGGTTTTGTGATATTAAGCAAAATGTGCATTAAAACACGGCTGATACGTGTATAGGTGAGGTCTTTGGATTTTAGTTTCAGACAAAAATCATCAAAGCATGCAAAGTCATTCAGTGAATTCCTGATTTTATTGGAAAGATCCGGAGTGCAGTCTAAGTAGTCATAGTAGCCTTTTTCCTGTTCTGAAAGTAATTTGTAGAAAAGAAGAGACGAAAAATCATTGGTGGTAACAGGACGTGTAAGAGAACCTGATTGTTCCAATAATTTGTAAGTGGACTTGGGCAAATGATTTTCTATTTGAATGTTGCCGCAGTTCAATTCCTGACGGATAGCAGAAGCAGAACTGAGGGGCGAATCAGATGTTGATAAATCTAAATCGTGATATGCAGAATCGGCACGCTTCACAGTGAAGGGCTGAATCATACTTTTGGTGGCAAGTAAGGACTTGCAGTATTCTAATCCCAGAATATTATTGGGAGCAGAAAGCAGTTTGGATAATTCATCCTCAACAGATTCAGACGCAGGGGTAGCTTGAACGGATACATTTTGCATAGACAGGGCTTCCTGGCGTGCAGCCGGATAGGCTTTGCCTTGCTTGAGTTTTGAAAGCAACTCAGTGGAATAATCGGGAGTTTCACTTAGTAATTGAGAGGCACCGGAAATAAAGGGGTCGATTGAGCCCTGTTCGCTGCCAAATGATAAACAGTCTACAACGCCCAATTGATTTAGCAGAGTAACCCCACCACCGGCGAAGTATTCTGCGCTGGATACGGCATAGAGAGCAGGTAATTCCAGTACAGCATCTGCCCCTTCCAACAGTGCCATTTGAGTTCGAATATATTTATTACATAAAGCAGGCGCACCACGTTGTACGAAATCACCGCTCATGACAACCAAAATATAGTCGGCTCCGGTGAGAAGTCGAGTTTGCTCTATGTGATATTGATGCCCATTATGAAAGGGATTAAATTCTGCAATAATAGCGGCAATTTTCATATTATGAAATTATCCTTTACTGAATACATTTTTAGTTCGGATAAGCACCGAGTGACTAAATTAAAAAGGAAAAATAAGTATTTACTAAAATGTATCATAAAATGGTTTGGGAATCAAATTTCACAGTTTTTTTG
>CAZNAP010000071.1:0-12197 GCA_964571145.1 uncultured Lachnospiraceae bacterium
TCTCCTACGATGATACGATCAGGCCGCATCCTTAAAGATGTCTTAATCAAATCCCTAATTGTAATTTCTTTACAACCCTCCACATTTGCATTTCTGGTTTCAAGACTGACTAAATTAGTAATATTTCTGATTTGAAGTTCTGCGCTGTCTTCGATTGTAATGACCCGTTCTGTGTTCGGAATGAACTGTGCCAATACATTTAGGAACGTCGTTTTGCCAGAACCGGTGCCTCCACTAACCAATATGTTGAACCCAGCTTCTACTAATGGTTTCAGCCAATCTCTGCATTCCAAAGATATGGCTTTCATTTCCACTAACTGCTCCATCATGATTGGGATCACCGGGAAACGGCGAATTGTTAGTATGGGACCATTAATTGCTACAGGATTTAATACAACATTGACTCTGGCTCCATCTGCCAGTCTGGCATCAACAATAGGAGAAGCTTCATTTACCACACGATTACAATCTGATGTAATCTGCTGAATCACATGCTTTAGTTTTTCAGTTGTATCAAAACAAATATCCAGTTTCTGAATAATTCCTTCTTTTTCAATAAAAATCCCTCTTGTTCCATTTACCATAATTTCAGTTATATTTACATCTTCTATTAATTCCTGTAGAATACCCAGTTGCCTAATGGCATGAAAGCAGGATTTGCGAAGCTGTTCTCTTTCAGAAATATCCAAGTGATACTTCTTGCTTTCCTGTTGAATCTCAGCATCAATTAATTCATGTATCTCATCTTCTGCCAGCTGTTTTGTTAAATCCAATCTTTCTAAAATAAGTTCCTGTAACTGATATTCTGTTTTGCTATTCATCCAGCCTCTCTTCTATTAATTCCGGAAAAACCCATTTCATAATATATCCTGCAAGTTCTCCATAAGTTAACTCTCTAAAATCAGCAGGTAAGCTTTTGAATATAGGTAATTGCCATTTTCTTGTTTTATTTGCAATATCCTCATACTCCATATTCTGTAAGGCTTTTTCGTATTGGTCCATTTTGGCCAGTGCTATTCCGTCGCCTTTTGTAATCGTAAAAACCTTGTCGCAGCATCGCAGAACCTCCCATAAATCTCCGATTCCATCTGTTAAGTCCAAAATTAAAAATTCATATTCACTCTTCTTTTCCAGTTCCTGAAACAGTGCTTTCCACTGTTCTCCTTTTATACCTGCCAGATTTTGATAAATCTCAACCGGTGGAATAAAATCCATCTTGTTTACCGTTTCAACCATGCTTTCTAATCGATAAATCAGTTTCTCACGAGCACATTCAAAGTAATACATCAAATCTGAAATATCATTTTCGAAATTCTTGTTCATCAAACTGGCAAATCCTGAATAAATCTCAAAATTTAGATATAACGTTTTATAGTTTCGTGCCAACATCTGTCCAAGTGTCAATGAAAACGTAGTTTGAAGGCACCTTCTAATTGGTGTATAAATACCGATAATCTTCATCTTTTGATTAGAGGTTCGCAGATTTACAGGAACCTCATCTGCCTCGTCTGAATAATATTTCATAATTTCGTGGAAAATAATTTCACATGATTGATACTTATTGATGTGATGAATTGCCGGATTTAGATTTCTCTTTGTCTCGCTGAGAATAATGATATGTGGAATTTTGTAGGTTTCCACTTCCTGTTTATAAACGGTTTCTGAGATGAGAAGACAATCAATTTCCTTAATATCTATAAAAGAATAAAACTTTTTCTCTTCTGTGAAAATATAAACGTCAAAAGGAAGATTTGATTTACAACTAATAAACTCCATGAGTCCATGAGCATATTTCTCCTCACTGTCAAAAATCGCAAGGATTCGCTTATTCAACTATTACTCCTTTCACTTGGTCCGTCATAGTGCAAATTTCATTTCAATTTCATACTACAGTCATTAGAGATTTTTGGAGGGAATACCTCCCGAACTTTAGAAATGTTTCTGATTAGTAATTGATGTGTGTAAGTCGAAGTATATAGAATTTAAACCGGCTTGTCCAGTCGCTTTTCACAAATAAAAAAACTTTAGCACTATTTCACAACAACATGTAAAAATTAATGCCATAAAGTAGTATAACCCCCGGTAATCCAAGGATTCCGGATGTCAAAAAAGTAATTAGATTGTACCCCATTTCCATTCCGGGAGCCCATTTTGTTAATGCTAAGTTAAAAAAGTAGATAGACATTAATCCGAAAAGTCCTCTGAGAATAAAATTCAGAATCCATTCTCCACGAATTTTCATGCACTTCTCCAATATGTTACAAGCCTTGATTTAATATATGATTCTTTTTTTCAACTCATTCCGGTATAAAGAGAGATTTTTATGCTTATACTTTTGATAAAGGGAATTATTGGAAATGAGGAAATATTATGAAAATGTTTTTTAGTCAAAGTTCTCGTGTGAATTGTACCATTTCAGAAAGAGATATTGAGCGAAATGCTCTTTTATCAGACTTGAAGAAGACGAAGGAAGCATTGGAAATTGCCTATGCGGGATTTGATAACGTAACGGAGCCGGATTTAATTGATTGTTATATTTATGAGGTGAATTCTGTATTCAAACGATATAAGTTCTTATTAGATCAGGCAGCAAGACTAAGCCTGCTGCCCGAAGAAACTACGCATCCTTTGAATTTAAGCCCGGAAACCCCGGTTACTTCCCTGATTGGCTAGATTTACTACTAAATCTTCTTTTCCATAAGTCAGTCCTGCATAAACGGACTGTGTATTGGCCATAATCGGTTCCGAAGTATCCTGCTCGCTGATTTGGAGATAGGCATCATGCAGTTTGCTAATCACCTTGTCCACGTGATTCAATTCCTCTACTCGATTTCGAATGTCTGCTCTGACAAGCTCTCTGTTCACATAGAGATATAACTGCAACAAATTCATTGCCGGCTCATATTCAAAATGCAGGGAAGCCATAAGTTCTCGCAGACATCCTTCTGCTTTTCTGATTCCCTCACGAAATGCGGCACGATTTTCCTTCTCATGTGCTTGTCTTGCTTCCTCGGTATAGGATAAAAGCATTTCATATAAAATAACAACCAGCTGTGTCTTATTCGCCTGCGTTATTTTCAATGTAAACTGCTGTTTTAATTCCTTTGTCATAGTGATAACCAACCTTTCTCATCATCTGCACCCATTTGAATCGGCAGCATTATTGCAGCAACTGTAACACCTGAGACGGTCTCTCATTTGCCTGTGCCAGCATGGAAGTACTTGCCTGTGAAAGTACCTGTACTGTTGTGTATTCGGTCATTTCTTCCGCCATATCCACATCCATGATTCGAGAATAAGCAGCAGTCATGTTTTCATTGGTAATATCTAAACTACTGATTGTATGCTCCAAACGATTCTGGTAAGCACCTAAATTACTGCGGGCAGATGATACATAAAGAATCGCATTTTTAATTTTCTCTGTAGCCTCTTTATAGCCTTCCTCCGTGCTTACTTCCAATGCGGATATGCCCATATTCTCCAACGAAATCTTAGGAATACGGATATTCAACTGCTGACCTTCATTGGCACCGATTTGCATATCCATGGCTCCAAATCCTTCCAGATTTAACTCAATATTGGTCAAACTGGTCTGATTGGAAACTTCTATTTTTAATTCAAAATTATTGCTTCCCGTAATCGTAACAATATTGCCATCTGTTTTGCTTACAGTTGCATCTGCGGGAAAGTTTGTTCCGCCGACAAAGGTACATGTGTCAATATCACCGTTTGCACTATAAGTAACATCCAACGAATTAATCACATATTGTCCGCTGTGTACCGCATCCCCATAATAAGCTACTTTCACGTCTTTTTCACTTGTATAGCCTCTTAAATCAAAGGAACCATCCAGTATGGGTTGCCCGTTAAACTGTGTCTCCGTGGAAATTCTGGTTACTTCTTTCTTCAGCTGTTGTATTTCTGTATCAATCAGTTTTCTGTCATCTTCTGTGATAATTTCTGTGCTGGCTTTAATACTCAGCTCGTTCATTCTCTGCAACATGCTGTGTACTTCGGACAAGGCTCCGTCGGCAATTTCAATAACCGATACACCGTCACCTGCATTCTGGGTAGCCATATTGATTCCTTCTATTTGGGCATTCATTCTTTTAGACATAGCCAGTCCTGAAGGATTGTCTTTGGCATGTACCACCTTTAATCCTGAAGACAATCTGGCAAGTGATTCCTGCAACCTGTTGTCATTTCTGTTTAGTGCATTGTTGGCTATTACTGCTGATGCGTTAAAATTAATTCTCATATTCACCGCTTCCTTTCATTATGGCAATTTCCTGTGTAAATCCGATAAATGCTCTGGCTGCCTTATAAAGTACACCGGCTTCACCATTGCCTTGCCGTCCTTTGGTTTCCTTCATTGAAAAGTCCATTAAATCTAATTTTTCATTTGTAACAAAGTAAATACTTCCAACTTCAATCTTTTCTTGACTTAATCTGGCTGCGAATCTGTCTTGATTTTCTTTCAATAACTCGGTACCTTCTGCTGCGTCATTCATACAAAATCCGGTTAACTTATCCTCGGTCATTTTGAATTCTGCTGCTGTTTTGCCTAACCCTGCGGTTTCAAAACTAATTGTAGCCTTGTGTTCCTGTTTGTCATTATGTATAATTTTCAAATTAATAGAGGTGAGCTGTCCGTCTATGGATACTGGTATTTCGTAATTTTCTTCCTTAACCATAGTTGCCATGAAGGAAATCTGTTTATAAAGGTTGCTCATCGCTTTCACATCCAGAGCTGTAGCATTCTCGGAAAAGGCGGTATTCTCTAAAACACCTTGAACAAGATTTTGCAAATCACTATATGCTTCATTTGCAGAATCCTTGTCTTCTAATGACTGTACTATCTGCTCCCCTGTTTGCGTTAATGCATCAAATATTGTTTCTTCTTCCGGTTGCTCCGTATCTGACGTGGAATCCATTACCTTATTCCAGATTTCTTTGGGGTTATGTAACAAATTCTTAGCTGCCACAAGATGATCTGCTGTTATTGGCAGGCTGTAGTCGGTCAATTGTTGCTGTATGGCTTCTTCTGTTTTAACCGCTTTCCTGACTTCATCAAACACCATTTTATCAAACTCATCTGCAGCCTGTTTGGCATTTTCAAAAACACTTTCCAGCTGTTCTGTAATAGATTTGGCATCTGAAGCTTTTAATTCAAGTCCGCCAAAGGTATCGTCTACTTTATAATCCATAGATTTACGTTTACTGCTTCTGTTCGCCGTAAGCAGATTTTCCAGTGTCAATTCTCCACCGGTCTGCCACAGAGCACCAAGTGCCGCATCATCATTCTTCTCCAGCTGTCTGACCAGTCTGTAAACACCAATATAAGCCGTTCTCTCTTCTTCGGTGATACTGTTTTGTTGCTCCAACTGATATAGGAATTTGCTATAGGATTCCATCTCCTGTGCTACGTCTGTTTGCTGACTTAAATATGCTTCCAATTCATTCAGCGGCATGGTCGTCGGATTTTCGCCCTGACGAATCATGTTGAGAACACGTCCAGGTTTCATTTCATTAACAACTGTACTGAGAAGTGCTTCTTTCTCTTTGATTACAGCAATATTCTCGTCGGTTATTTCCAAGTTGTTATAGCCCAAAATACGAACTGCTTTTTGATTGGCTTCTGTAAGCTCCAGATTCATATCTTCCAAAATAGCGTCCACATTCCGGAAAGCCTTACGAATGGAATCGCCTAAATCGCTTCTAGGAGCTGTCATGAGACTTTCATAACTTTCGCCTGCTTTTTCATAAGCTAAGGCCTGCCTGCTGCCGGTTGTTGCAATTTCTCGAAGCGTACTTGCTTCTGAAATTTGTGCCAGAATCGCTGACGGTGCTGTCCTGATTCCTGCTAAAATATGCAGCGTTTCCTGATATAAAGAAGCTTTATGCTGGGCTGAAGAGCCATCTGTTTCTCCGGTTAAAACCTTTTGATAACTGCTTTCAGCTTCTTTTAACTGTGTAACCAGTTCCTCTAGAGGCGCGGTTTCTATTTGATATCCACTACGAAGAAATCTTAAATTTGCTTCTACTGTCATGGATAATCTAACTTCTGAAAGGATTCGCCTGCCACGTAGATTCTCTGTTCCATCTACCAACGTACTTGGCCTCTGTGTATCTTTGTTTAGTTGTTCCTGTGCTGATAAAATATTTCTGAGTGTGAGTGGTAAATTCTTAACTAATACTAAATCTGCGGCTTCATCAGTTGCTTCCTGTGTCGTCTCAACCAACTCAGCTGCTTGCTGTGCATAGGATTCTGTTTGTAATAAATTCGCTTTTACCGGATTCTTTCCATCAGCTATGGCACTGGCTGCTGATTGTAAATATTCTTCTCCGGTAACCGGAATGTTTAATTTAGAAAGTTGAATCAAACAGGAAAAGTTTTCCTGATTTAAAGGAATACCCTTTTCCACCAGCCATTTGGCTGCGTCCAAACTTTCTTCATTCGGTTCATAACCAGCTTCTTGAATGACTTTAGACATCTGTGGTAACAGTTGTTCAAAATCAATGGTTTCCGGTTTCTTAGCATAGTATCCTGTTGTATGATCTGCTGCATAATAACCACGGCCTTGTCTGCTTGCATCGGTTGCTGCTGAAAACTGTGCTAAATATAAATTCTCAGGCGTCGCTTCCATTCCATTTTCAACCATATACTTAACAGCACCTTCTGAAAGTTCACTTACTTTATTTAGTATGGTAAGGCCTTCCATAACCGCTTCTGCATTTTCCTTGGTTATCGGAATGTCTTTGGCTTCAAATTGTTTCTGCAGTTCCATAGCAAAAGTCTTACTGCCGGTAATATTAGCCAGTGTTTCCTCGCTAATCGTATCGGTATATCCTGTTACTGCAGTTCCGCCTTTTACAAGCGCTGCCTTAATATGGTCTACAATGGTTACAACTGTTTCGATATCGGTACTGCCCGGATGAAATCCTTCTTTTTGAAGTCTTGCAAAATCTTCATCGGACATAGAATTAGACATAACTGCCATATAGTTTTGACGGGCGGTAATATCCTCCTGCCCTGCCATCAGCATAACCTCTTCTGCGGTCCTTCCATGACCTGCGTAAGCGCTGTTATCCGTAACTGTGCCAGAAATGTCTAATGCGAATCCGCCTGTGGCCACTGTCTGAGTGGTTTGGCGGCTACGATATGTAGTTGTATCCCTGTCTACATTTGTATGCACTGCGGCAGACTTTACATCTGCACCTTCCAGAATCATATTCATATTCATGTCCTTTGCATCTCTAATAGTAGAAAAAGGGTAAATGCTTTTTGCATTCACCCTTTATTTCGGCATAAACTCTTTTTTTCTAAAGACTCTTAAAAAACAAATACCACTGCTCCGTAAATCGGCAGGCATCAACTACTACTCTAACTCCTGAGTTAATTGTGCATGAAATCCTTTTCTCTAAGCACAATCATGTCTTCTTCATCATATCTCTTTCCAAATAATACATCAAAGAAATGCTTGGGAGTTTTTTTGTCTGCATAATAAATAGCTTCATCCACCAATTCTTCTATTTCCGACAACGTTACTTCATGATCGCTTGTCTGCATCTCGGCAATTCTGGTATGCAATGCCAGTACACCCAAATCATCAATACTATATTCTTCCTCTAAAGCATACTTCTTAGCATACTTAACTAAAGTCTGATCGTCTAAAGCTTCAACATCAACTCTCAGAGGGAATAGTGTTTCCAGTTTGGAATACTTGGCAAGAAACTCATTTATATTTGCCTTTGTATCCTCGATTAGAACAATTAAACCTTTTCCTTCCTGTTCCAACTCTTTTATAAGTTGTTCAACAGTTGCGGATTTCATTGCTGCTGCACCTTCTATAATAAGTGCACCATTGGCAAGTTTGGATACTGTATTGCCTACATCCTTCTTATTCATGGTCACACCCGAAATCTTAGCAACTTTCCCGGAAAAATTATTATCTGAAAGTTGAACTTCCTTCACCAGCAACTTAGCCAATGCAGTTGTTCCTGTTCCTTCTTCACCTGAAATCACAACATTTCCGGTATAAGAAGCCATACTGATATTGTCAATTGCTTCCACAATTTGTCTCCGTGTCCGCTTGTGATGTATAAATGGTGCAAACTGCGTCTTCTCGCCGTCTGTCATCTCTCTGGCATTATATTTACTGATATTATCATCCGCTGCTGCTACTTCAGCTTCTGCTACTTCTTGTACTGGCTTGGTCTCATCTGATGCTACTGTTGCCTCTTCTGTGACTTCGGCTGCTGTTTCTTCGCCTTCAGCAACTACTGCTGCTTCTGTAACTTCATCTGTTGATTCCTGTTCTGATTCAACCGTTTCTGCAACTTCACTGTTATCTATCTCTTCTGTATCTTCAGGTGCAACTTCCTGTTCCTGTTGGGTAACGTCTGCAACTTCTACTGCTGTTTCCTGGGCTGATTCAGTGACCTCAGCAACTTCTGCGTAATCTGTGGTTTCATCTGTTGCCCCTTGTTCCGACCCAGCCAATGTTGCTTCTATAGGCATGGCGGGTTGTGCTTTTGCAATATCAGCAACTTTAACGACCTTAGGTCTCTCCTGCTCAACTCGTATCTTTTCTTCCATCATAGCCGCAGAAACCATAGCCTTCTCCAGTTCTTCCAAAAGGCCTGACTTCGTTGACTCATCAAAATCAGCAAATAAAGTATCTGTCTGTTGTTGCACACGCTTACGGATTTCTTCCATCCTCTTGCGTTCGTTTTCCTGTTTCATTCTCTCCCATTCAGCCATAATATCTTCTATTCTCAGCTGTCCGGTTATCTGTTTCTCAACTTGCTCCTGTTCCGGTACGACCAAAGATATCTGGCCATCATATTCCTGTGACAAAATATCATCATATCCGGAAGGCTTATGAAATGTTCTGATAATTCCTGTATTACTAACAGACGGATTGGGATTTGCTTCCGGTACCGACTGCATAGGTGTTGTTTGAATCGGTGTAGATTGAATAGGCGTAGTCTGTATAGGGGTGGTTTGTATTGGTGTAAAAGGAGAACTGGTTTCATTTTTAGTTGCCAGCTCAGAAACAACATCCTCGATATTTACCTCTGCTGTATTACCAAAAAATACCTCTTCCTTCATACTGTGGTCAGGTGTATTGCTAATCATCTCCTGATTATCTGCCATGTTAGAATCCAGTTCTGCATCTGTAATTAATTGCATTTCGTCTGTATCTTGATGAAGTACCGGATGTGTAGGACTGTCTAATCCAATAACCGGCTCAAAAACTTGCGTAATCTGCAAATCCTCAGCATCCTCTTCCTCTACCGGTTGTGTCGGCTGTGATTTATTTTCATCCAAAAATGCTTTCATACTTTCAGCAAGTTCTTTTTGAAGATTAATGGTATTATATTGGCTGACATCCACTGTCTTGACTTGAATATCAATATCTTTTCCGGGTAATTCCTGTGTATTTTCCGCCAGCAGATTTTCTTCCAGACTGAATTCGTCATCTTCTTCCTCTTCAGTCTCTTTCTGCGCTTCCTCCTGCATGGACTCCTGATCTGATAATGGCTCTGTCTCAGGAATATTACCGCCTGTTACTTTCATCAGTTCATACTTTTCCTGCTGCTCGGGCGTAAGCGGCGTGTGAAGCATTTTAAGTTCTAAGGCTTTAAAGACAAACTTACCTTCACCAAACCAAATAATCATCTGATCACATTCACTGACACACTGTGTTTCCATGCCTACTTTATGATAGAGATAGGCTAATTCATATGCCCATTTCTCACGATAATCATATTTCTTTAACTCTTCCAGAACGCCAATTCTTTCTTCCAGACTGACTTCCTGTGCTTCATATAATCTGTATTGAAGAATAAATCTGCCACTGTCTTTTGGTGCCAGTTGTACAAATTCTTTATAATATTCAAGTGCCTGTACATATTCTCCTAACTTAATGGATAACTCGCATAATGAATAAACAATCAGCCGTCCTCCTGTATGCCTTTCATAGGCAAGCAACAGTATATCACGGCTGTCTTCGTATCTTCTGTTTATTTTATAAAGGTCACTAATTGTACACAGCATCATGACACTTTTGACTCTACGCCAATCAATGGCATCTGCGATCTTTACTGCCTCTGTGTATGCTCCTTCAGCAATTAATGACTTTATTTCGTCTGCTCGTACTTTATATTCATACTTATCCAAGGTGCTCACCTCACATAAAAACATTTAATTTAAATATGGATAATTGATTGCATTTTTACCCTATTTTCCATATAAGTTTACCATAGGGACTAGTCAATGTAAACCGTTTTCCTGTTGAAAAACCCATAGCTTTTCGCTTAATTCTTGAAATTGTTCCAAGGTTAATGCTTCCCCTCTAATAGAGGCAGACAATCCCATTTCCTCAAGAACGGAGCTGATTTGTTCTCTGCTGACTCCCAGATTCCCCGCATTGCATAATCCGTTTACCAATGTTTTTCTTCGTTGGTTAAAACTGGCCCTAATAACCGCAAACATGTATTTTTCCAAGGCTTTATCCGTCTGTTGATTCTGATGTGCTGTGAGTCGAATCACGGCACTTCCTACATTTGGCCTGGGCATAAAACAAGTAGGGGGAACCGTTAACATGATTTCCGGAACTGCATAATATTGAACAGCCAGACTTAAGGCGCCATAGTCTTTTGTTCCGGGTCCTACCTGCATTCTGTCTGCAACTTCTTTTTGCACCATAATGGTAATACTTTCCAAAGGAACATGACTTTCAAACAATCCCATAATAATTGGCGTGGTAATATAATAAGGTAAGTTTGCCACTATTTTAATAGGCTGACCATTATTTTTTTCTTTAACCAAAGCATTGATATCTACTTTTAAGATATCTGCATTTAAAATTGTTACATTAGTATAGGAAGATAATGTATCTTCTAAAACCGGAATCAAATTTTTGTCAATTTCTACTGCAATCACTTCTTTTGCGCTTTCCGCCAAATATTGTGTCAACGTGCCTATTCCAGGACCTATTTCTATGACACAGTCCTGTGAATTGATTTCTGCACAGTCTATAATTTTCTCCAGAATATTTGTATCTACTAAAAAATTCTGGCCGTACTTCTTTTGAAAACGAAAACTGTATTTCTGAATTATTTCAGCAGTTGCTGACGGAGTTCCTAAATATGCCATTTGTTTTTTACCCTTCTGCTTAAATCTAGTCATTCGGTGACTAGTCGCTCGGTGCTTATATGATAAAATTCTACTGCATTTAACCAGGTCTTTTCTAACACTTCTTCTTTACTGATATTTTTTATTTGTGCTAATTTCTCTGCGACCAGTTCGATACGATCGGATTGATTTCTCTTACCACGAAAAGGTTCCGGACTCAGATAAGGACAATCTGTTTCCAGTAAAATATGATCAAGCGGCACGATTTCTGCCACTTCTACCAGTTTCTTGGCATTTTTAAAAGTCAACACTCCACCGATACCGATATAATATCCCATTTTCAGGTATTCTTCCGCCATTTCCACGCTGTAGGAGAAGCAATGAATAACGCCGCCGGTTTTTTGGTTATTCCAGTCCTTTAAAATATCCAATGTATCTTTGGCTGCATCCCGAGAATGTATAATGACAGGTAATTGAACTTCAGTTGCCATTTGTAATTGTCTTGTAAACCATTGCTTTTGTATTTCCTTATCCGGTTCCGGCCAATAGTAGTCTAATCCAATTTCTCCTACTGCTACTATTTTAGGATTCGTTGTTTGATTCTTAAGCCAAAGATAATCTTCCTCTGTCAGATTTCCTGTCTCAGAAGGATGAATTCCAATTGCTCCATAAATAGTTGAATATTGCTTTGTTAACTCCAACATTTTATGGCAGGCTTTAATGCTGGAACCTGCATTCACAATACACTTGACCTCTTTTTGATACATACTTTCAAGTAATTGTTCCCTGTCTTCTTCATATACTTCATCATCATAATGAGCATGTGTATCAAAGATCATTTTACTCCCATGCCTTTCTATTTTACGTCATTATTTGTGCTAAACCGCTACTTATGACTATAAACATAATATTTTTTCAAAAAATGCTTGCAAACTAAAACACATTATACTATAATAATTTTTGCGTTGCAAATATAGGAAATAGAATATGTTTGCGCCTTTAGCTCAGTTGGTAGAGCACCTGACTCTTAATCAGGGTGTCCAGGGTTCGAGCC
>CAZNAP010000072.1:0-11889 GCA_964571145.1 uncultured Lachnospiraceae bacterium
GGACAAAGATTATTAATGGGAGGGTTAGCGGCAATAATTGCAGTATCTGTAATTACCATACTTATTAGTATATTTGCAGGTAATTTTGCAATATCGTCTATAATCAGATTACTATTAACAACAGTTCTTTGTTACTATTGTTACAAAGGAAATAAGCCAGCAAAAATTATTCTGGTAATTTTATGTATTATCGCTTCAATTGTTGCAGTAGTTGGAGGTATAGGAATTGCTTTTCTGCTATCGCAGTTGGGAAGTGTGGGAATTATTTCATTGGTACAACTTATTATAATGAGTGTAGTTTATGTTACCAATATATATCTGATTTTAGGGTCTAAAAAAGTAAAGGATTATATGGAATACTGCAAAGAAAGCAGTAAATCAAGCTAATCACATAACCAAAAAGGAGGGGAAAGTATGCATTATTATATTGGTCCGATTGCCATGTTTCCACATCGTGTAGCATATGGATTAATCAAAAATCATTTCATGATAGATGAATCATATTCACTTTAGAAGTGAAAAAGTGTCATTTTATCTCTTTACTTTTTAAATTGGTGTAATATAATGAATAAAGTTGAACATTTTGAAATTGATTGTTGAACAGAATTCACCAATTGAAAAGTAAGGAGATTTTTTTATGAATAACCACATTGAGATCAGATGGCATGGACGCGGAGGACAGGGTGCGAAGACAGCAGCACTTCTTCTTGCAGATGTAGCATTTAAGACAGGACAATATGTACAGGGATTTCCAGAATATGGACCGGAGAGAATGGGAGCACCTATTACAGCGTATAACCGTATTTCATCTGAGAAGATACGAGTTCATTCCAATATTTATACACCTGATTATGTGGTGGTAGTGGATGAGACATTGCTAGAGTCTGTAGATGTAACAGCTGGTCTTAAGGAGAATGGAGCTATTATTATTAATACGCCCAAATCCAGAGAAGAAATCATGGACAGTCTGCATGGATATAAAGGGAATGTATATACAATAGATGCCAGAGAAATATCGATTTTGACACTGGGTAAGAATTTCCCTAATTCTCCAATGCTAGCAGCAACAGTAGCGGTTAGCGGAGTGATGAAAAGAGATAAATTTATGAGTGAAATGCGTGCATCTTACCAACATAAATTTGCTAAAAAACCGGAAGTAATTGAAGGCAATTTAAAAGCATTGGAAATGGCATTTGATGTAGTAGAAGCTTCTATGGAAGATGGAAGAGAAAAACTCAGTGCATAAAAGAATGGAGAATTGTTTTGAGAACAGATATTACGAAGATAAACGAACAGTCACCTTATGAGGAATTAACAGAAGGATTACAGATTTTCGCAGGCGGAACTTCAAAGCTATTTCAAACCGGAGAATGGAGAACCAGTACTCCGGTTTTTCATGAGAAAAAATGTAAACAGTGTCTACTGTGTGCACCTGCTTGCCCAGACAGCAGTATACCTGTTTGTGAAGGGGCAAGAAAAGATTTTGATTATAATCATTGTAAAGGATGCGGAATTTGTGCCGCAGTATGTCCTTTTGATGCAATTACAATGAGGGAGGGCATTAAATAATGGCAATTAAAGAACGTATGTCAGGAAATGAAGCAGTTGCTTATGCAATTCGTCAGATTAACCCGGATGTTATGCCAGCTTTTCCAATAACTCCTTCTACGGAAATACCACAGTTAGTTTCCAACTACATAGCCAATGGAGAAATAGATACTGAATTTATTCCGGTAGAAAGTGAGCATTCTTCTATGAGTGCCACAATCGGAGCCGAATCTGCAGGTGCAAGAAGTCTTACAGCAACATCGTCCTGTGGACTTGCACTGATGTGGGAAGAATTATTGCTTGCTGCTTCCAATCGCTTGCCATTGGTATTGGCATTGGTAAACCGTACTTTATCAGGACCTATTAATATCAACTGCGATCATTCAGACAGTATGGGAGCAAGAGATACCGGTTGGATACAGATTTACGCTGAAAACAATCAGGAAGCCTATGACAACTTTATTCAGGCTTATCCAATTGCAGAAAACAGTCAGGTACATCTTCCGGTTATGATTTGTCAGGATGGATTTATTACCAGTCATGCTGTGGAGAATATTGAATTGCTGGAGGATGAAAAGGTTAAGAATTTTGTAGGTGAATATAGACCGGAAGAATTTCTGCTTAATGCGGGTAATCCGATTGCAGTCGGACCGTATTCTGTATCAAATTATGCTATGGAAGCAAAGAAAAATCAAGAGATTGCCATGGAAAATGCCAAAGAGGTCATTTTAAAAGTGGCAGCTGATTTTGGCAAAATGTCAGGAAGACATTATGGGTTATTTGAAAAATATAAAACGAAAGATGCTGATTACATCATGCTCATTATGGGTTCTGCTGCAGGAACAGCAAAGGATGCAGTAGATTTGCTACGTGAAAAGGGAATCAAGGCAGGTGTGTTAAAACTGCGTGTATTTCGACCTTTTCCGGCCAAGGAGATTGCAGAAGCTCTTCGCGGTTGCAAGGCAGTGGCAATTATGGATCGGTGCGAAAGCTACAATGCAAATGGTGGACCATTAGGGTGCGAAGTGATGGCAGGATTATTTAGAGAGAAAGTAATGATAGATGCTGTAAACTATATTTATGGACTAGCCGGACGAGATTTTCTTGTAGAGAGTGCTGTTTCTGTATTTGAGCAATTGAAAGATGCATACGAAAACAACAAAACAGTAAAGCAGTACCAGTACATCGGATTACGGGAGGCGAAGGACAATGAGTGATTACAGCCTGAAGACAATGATGAATAAGCCGGAACGCTTAGCACCCGGTCATAGAATGTGTGCCGGATGTGGAGGAACAATAGCAGTCAGAGCAGTGCTTCGTGGACTGCATGAGGGAGACAGAGCAGTCATTGGGAATGCAACCGGATGCCTGGAGGTTTCCACTTTCATGTATCCGTATACTTCTTGGGAAGATAGTTATATTCATAATGCATTTGAAAATGCCGGAGCGACCATGAGTGGCGTGGAGACGGCATACAAAGCACTTAAAAAACGTGGAAGGATTGCCGAGAACGAGAATTTTAAATTCATTACCTTTGGTGGAGATGGCGGTACTTATGATATCGGATTTCAGTCTCTATCGGGCTCCATGGAGCGAGGACACGATTTTGTATATGTGTGCTATGATAACGGTGCCTATATGAATACCGGAATTCAGAGATCTTCAGCAACTCCACATTTCGCCGATACAACAACAACGCCTGTTGGAACGTGTTCCAACGGAAAAATGCAGAATCGTAAGGATTTGGCAAGCATTATTGCCGATCATGATGTTGCATATGTTGGTCAGACAACGTTGACTACTAATTTTATGGATATTCACAGAAAATCTGAGAAAGCGATTTATACAGAAGGTGCCTGTTTTCTAAATGTGATGGCACCCTGCCCCAGAGGCTGGCGCTATGAGACACAGGATATTATGAAAGTATGTCAATTGGCGGTTGATACCTGTTACTGGCCATTGTTTGAAGTGGATCATGGAAAATGGATTTTAAATTACGAGCCCAAGAAGAAACTACCAATCGAAGAGTTCCTTCGTGTGCAGGGTCGATTCAAACATTTATTTAAAAAGGGAAACGAGGAGTTGCTGGTACAATTTCAAAATGAGGTTGACAGAAGATGGGAAGACCTGCAATATAAATGTAACAGATAACACGTGTGTTAGTCACTCGTAGCTCATCTGAAGCATGACAAAGGAGAAAGTGCGATGACTCTCTTGACATATCAGGTTTTTAAAATGGTCGCAGAACAGCAGAGCTTTCGGAAAGCGGCTGACATTCTTGGGCTGACCCCATCGGCAGTCAGTCACACGATAGCGGCAATGGAAGGGGAATTGGGTTTCTGTGTTCTAAACAGAAGCAAGGCTGGTGTTACATTGACCAATTCCGGGGAATATCTTTTGCCTTATGTGAATGCAGTATTGAACAGTGATGAAAGTCTGCAACAAGCGATTTCAGAATTTAATGGATTAAAGCAGGGAAAAGTCAAGATTGGGTGTTTTTCCAGTGTCTGTACCAATTGGATGCCAAACATAATGAGTAGTTTTAAAAAGAAATATCCGGGCATTACCATAGAAGTATTTCAGGGAACCTATGATGATGTTGTATACTGGATAAAAAATGGAGTTGTTGATTTGGGTTTCCTATCAGTGTCCAGTGCATCAGATATCCCAATTGAACCATTATATAAAGATCCACTGCTGTGTGTATTGCCAAAAGGAACGACTCGAAAGAATCATACTGATTATATCGAAGTAGATGAAATGAGACAGCATCAGTTTGTAACACAAAGAGAATCCACAGATGCAGATATACAGAAGTTTTTGAAAGATAATATGCTGAACGTACAGTCTCATTATCATGTAGTTGATGATTTGTCAACAATTGTAATGGTGGCAAATGGATTTGGAATTTGCCTGATGCCGGAACTGGTTATGAATGATATTCCCTATGAAGTGGATTGTTATCCAATTAGACCGGATGCATACAGAATTATCGGAATTGCCACCCTAAATCCTGATTTTATGGCTCCAGCCGTACGTACCATGTATAATCATATTTTGAAACATTATAGACAGATGGACTAATGAAGTTCTAGAAAATGAACCGATCACCGAAAGTTAGACCCTAAATCTAACGATTGGGAGGTCGGTTTATTTATGCCATATTTTTATATGCTTATACCAAATAATACCTATAAGTTGTGAGAAATATAGTGAAAATAGTTATAAATTGTTATATAATACATTTAAAGTATTTGTTATGTAGAAAAATTCCTTAAAAAATGTGGTCAGGGTAAACAGAAAAAGATGCTTTAGTTTTTGGAGGGTACACGATGGGAAAGAAAAAATTAGATGGAGTAAAGAATAACCGTAAAAAACTGTTTAAGGAAAAGACAGAAAAGACAGATAAGACAGAAAAAACAGAAAAAATAAAAAAGAAAGCAAAGATTCAATTATTCAGTATACGAAATAAAATCTTTGTATGTTTTTTAGTACCGGTTATGTTCGTTATCATTGTAGGAACGGTATCCTATCAGAAGGCCGCAGAAGGAATGAGTGAGGAATTCGAGGAATCAACCATACAGACCATTGGTATGGCTATGGATTATATTGAGATGAGTAATTCCTTTATTAAGACAGAGGCAATGAAGTATGCCTTTGGAGATATTAATAAATATTACTTGGGTTCCATATCCGATAAGATAGAGAAAATGAATGTTATGGAGAGTACCAAAACATCGTTAACTTCGGCACAGGGAGCAAATTCACTGATTAGTAATATACATATTGTGACGCAGGCAGATGTTGAAATGTTTACTACAGTAGCAAAGAAAGTTCAGACAGAAGCTCGTATGGGAATATTAGAGCAATATGAAGAACAGACACCTAAGGACGGCAAAAATATAGTGAATTGGATAGATGAACATCCGGTTCTTGATGAATATCTTGCCATAAGTAAAGATGACTATATTTTAAGCTATCAAATGATGTCTGAAAATAAAAGAGCTTGTGTCATCATTGATGTGAAGCAATCTGCCATTAGAGATTTTCTGAAGGGTATTGATTTAGGAGAGGGCAGTATTGTTGGATTTGTTACAGAGAGTGGAAGAGAAATCATTTGCGAGACTATTCCTGAGGGTGCAGAAGGTACTGTCCAGAAAGGTGAACAGGTATTTTTTGGAAAAGATTATTTTGCTTCTATAAATGAAGAAGACAATACAACCGGTGCACAGAAAGTTTCTTTTAAAGGCAAAGATTATCTGTTTATTTATTGTAGGAGTACGCAGACTCATTCAACAATTGCCACATTAGTTCCGCTTACTGTAATCACAGGAAAAGCAGAAGCAATTAAGAAATTGACAGTAACAGTAGTTTTACTGGCTACATTGATAGCAGGAGCGATTGGATTAGTAATTACTACTGGAATTCAGAAGAATATGAAAAAAATATCCAAAGTTCTTGGCGAGGTAGCGAAGGGCGATCTGACGGTGAAGATCAAAACAAGCAGTAAGGATGAATTTCGTACATTGGCTGATTCGACTGCAAATATGATTATTAATAACAAAAATCTGGTTGGCAAGGTGACAGATGCGACCAAGCAACTGGAAGACTCGGCACGTGAAGTACAGGCAGCATCAGAGATTATCAGTAGCTATTCATCAGACATATCAGAAGCAGTTGGCGGCATTCATACAGGTATGGCGAAACAGTCAAATTATGCACAGGAATGTGTAGAGAGGACAGGAACCCTATCGAATGAAATAAAGGAAGTTAGCAAGACAGTTGTAGAGGTTGAAGATCTGGTAGGCGAAACCGAACAAATGATAGCAAGAGGTATGTCAATGGTGCAAAACCTTGGCGAGCGTGCGCAGGAAACAACAGATATTACAACTAAAGTTGGCCATAGTATTAGTGTGCTAAAGGATGAATCTGAAATTATCAATCAATTTGTTGGAACGATTACGGAAATATCAGAACAGACCAACTTACTGTCTTTGAATGCATCAATTGAGGCAGCAAGGGCAGGTGAAGCCGGCAGGGGATTTAGTGTTGTTGCAGAAGAAATTCGCAAACTTGCTGATGATTCGGCGAGAGCTGCAGGAGAAATCAAAAACAATGTATTAAATATATCCCAGCAGACACAAAACAGTGTTCAAAGTGCAAAACTGGCAGAAGAAATGGTAACGCTGCAAGGTCAGGTAGTACAGGAAGTAATTGCTGTGTTTAATGAAATGAGTCAGCGTATGACTCAGCTGGTAAGTGGATTAAAGGGAATAGTAGTAAGTACAGAGAGAGCCGATTCAGAAAGAGAGCAAACTTTACATTCAGTGGAATACATTTCTGAAATTATTGGAGATACCGCTAAGAGTACAACCGTTGTAAATGAGGTAATCCTGAAGTTGACAGAGAGTGTGCAAAACCTGAATCAGATTTCCAAGGCATTGGATGAAAATATGGTTGGCTTAAAAACTGAGATTTCTGCTTTCAAGACAGAATAATCTACTCAAAATATTCGAACTAAAATAAAAATCACGAAGACCCCAGATTACGTAATGTTTTCTGGGGTTTTTATCGGTATGAAAAAAATATTTGACAAAGTCAAACTATGTGGTATATTATATCCATACCGACCGATGGTCTATAGGAGAAACGATATCAATGAGCACAGTAAAAGAGGGAGAGGTAAGAAGGAAAGAAATCTTACTTGCCGCAAGAGATTTATTTGTAAATAAGGGATATGAGCATACATCTGTCAACGATATATTACATGTTGTTGACATTGCTAAGGGAACTTTTTATTACTATTTTACATCCAAAGAGGAAGTGCTGGAGACAATCATACTCGATATAGTTGATGAAGGGGCAAGACAGGCAGAACGGATTTTGCAGGATAAGAGTATTCCTCTTGTAAAAAGGATTTTATTAGCGACATTAGCACAGGCACCTGATTTTGAAGGCTCAGAAGAGATTAAGGAAGAATTGCATAAAGTTGAGAATACGAAATTACAGCAATTATATTTAGAA
The DNA here is from genome assembly GCA_964571145.1 of uncultured Lachnospiraceae bacterium. Taxonomy (GTDB): domain Bacteria; phylum Bacillota; class Clostridia; order Lachnospirales; family Lachnospiraceae; genus Suilimivivens. The sequence continues at coordinate 7,573 of CAZNAP010000072.1, forward strand.
GCTATGCTGGAAAGATTGACACCGGTAATGATGACACCACTCAATGAAGGAATCAAACAGGGCTTATTTCACACAGAATATCCCAAGGAATGTATTGAGCAAATTTTACTATTGGCACATATGTTGTTTGATTGTAATCCTTGCCACTGGTCACCTGAAGAATATCCCTATAAACTGAAGGCGTTTTTGTCTAATTGTGATAAAGTACTTGAAACTAAGTCCGAAGATTTTAGCAGCATGACAGAGATATTCGGACAACTGTTATAGGATAAGGCGGGTTGTAAACGCAAACAGCAATCTGGCATTTATTTTGGTTTACTACCGACCGACGGTCGGCTACAAATAGATTAGTTTATATCAAACAGTATGGTAAAAAATACGATATGCAGGAGGTATATTATGAAATTACTATGGAATTTTATTTACAATGACATTAGGAAAAATAAGATTATGTCAGTCGTTCTGACCTTATTTTTACTGTTGTCTGTAATTTTAATGGCGGGTGGACTACGCGTCACAGGAATCATGCTATCGTCAACGCGCGGACTGAATCAAATTGCGACACCGCCGGATTTCCTTCAGATGCATAAGGGAGATTATGACACAGCTGCTGTACAAAAATTTGCAGATACACATTCCTATTTGAAGGATAGCCAAGTGATTTCCATGTTGAATATCACAAACGCACATATCTTGTATCATGGAGAATCATTGGAAAATTGCCTGATGGATAACGGGTTTGTTGTTCAAAGTCAGGGGTTTGATTATCTTCTGGACATGAATAATCAGATTGCTGTTGTTAAGGAGGGTGAGATAGGAGTACCTGTTTACTATCATGAAGAACTTGGAATTAAAGTTGGTGATGTAATTACCATTCAAGACAGAGATTTTAGAAAGAACCTGACGGTTGTTACATTAATAAGAGATGCACAAATGAATGCAGCACTGACTTCTTCAAAGCGTTTTTTAATCAGTCAGCAGGATCAACAAGAGATCAGTGAACATACAGGAGAATGGGAATATTCTATTGAATACATATTAAATCCAGGTGCAGATATTACGCAGCTGGAAAGTGATTACATCAATGAGAAGATGCCGACTAATGGAGTAGCGATTACGCGGCCACTGCTTGATTTGCTCAATTCGCTTTCCTATGGGCTGACTGCCATACTTTTGCTTGTAATTAGTCTGGTCCTGATTATGATTGCATTGCTCTGCCTGTCGTATATTATTAGGGCAACGCTTGCGGAAGAGAATAGAACCATTGGAACGATGAAGGCAATTGGTTTTTCGGTAGATGTGATTAGACAGTTATACTTGATGAAATATATGACCTTTGCAATCATATCAGGAATGATCGGGTACTTGATTGCAATCCCTTTTGGAGACATTTGTTCTGACTCAGTGCTGTTATATTGTGGGGAAGGAATGACCGAATGGATGCAGTGGCTCTATCCTCTGATCGGAATTGTTTTATTGGAATTACTTGTGACTTTCCGCTGCAGGCGAATGATTCAAAAGAATTTAAATAGTACAGTTATCGAATTACTTAGGGATGAGGAACATATCAAACGGGAAGGAAGATATAAGCTTCCGCAGTACAAATGTGTGAATAAAAATCTAGTGGTGGCTTTGGGAGAATTGTCCTGTAAATGGAAAGAGTATATTGTATTATTTTTGTATTTGTATTTGCAGCATTTTTGATTATTCTGCCAATCAATATGCAGAATACAGTACAGGATCCGTCCTTCATAACTTATATGGGAATTGGAAGTTGTGATATACGTGTTGATATTCAAAAAGGAAATAACCCGGAAACTCAAAAAGATGCATTATTAAAGCATTTACAGAATGATCAGGATATCAGTGAATATACAGTGTTTCAAAATGGATATATACAGGTGAAAAATGCAGACGGAGACTGGGAATACCTTCGTGTTTCCAGTGGAGATGAGAGTGCTTTTCCAATACAATATCTGGAGGGTTCAGCACCAAACGCAAATCCTGAGCTAAAAAAAGAGATTGCAACCTCCTATATGGAAGCCAGGCAATTGGGTATGAAAGTAGGAGATCAGATAACGATTAAACAAGGAGAAGTTATTGCAGATTATACGCTATCAGGGATTTATCAGGATGTTACCTATAGTGGAAAGACGGGAAAAGCCCCGCTACATTTCACACAAGAGTCATCAGAAGGATATGTTTTCTATATTAAGGTGAAGGATGGCGTGGCAATAGAAGAAAAGGTGAAAGAACTGCGTCAAATCTCTAGGGGAGGAAGGGTGACACCAATTGAGGAATTCGTGCAACAAACTCTGGGCGGAATCATCGGAAATGTAGGAACAGTTATTATAGCGTCAACAATACTTTCTCTTTTCCTGATTATATTGATTACAACCATGTTCTTGCAATTAATTACGGCGAAAGAACACAGTGCAATTGCGCTCAAGAAGTCAATTGGCTTTACGAATTGGGATATCCGATTACAGTTTGGAATCAGAATTTTTGTCATACAACTGGCAGCAATCATTACCGGAACTATCTTGACCAATACATTGGGAGAAGGATTGTTTAGTGCATTACTATCGAATTTCGGAGCGGCACAGATTCAGATGTTGCGAAATCCCTTGCTGGCAGATGTGATTTGTCCTGTAACACAACTGGTCGTTTGTATTATAACGATTATAGCGGCAACCAATATTGTAAAAAAGTATCATATCAGAGACCAAATTATGGAATAAAAGAAGGAGTAAATATCATGATAAAAGCAGAAAATATCAGCAAAACAATCGGAGGAACAAGTATATTAAAAAACATATCCTACAATATTGAAAAGGGAGATTACGTTGCAATTATTGGACCGTCAGGCTCTGGGAAGTCAACATTTCTTTACAGCATCAGCGGAATGGATTGTATTAGTGAAGGCATCATACAGTTCGATGGACAAGATATTACGAAAATGTCAGAAAAAGAGCTTACTTTATTAAGGCTGACTGAAATAGGATTTGTATTTCAAAATGCACAGATGCTAAAGAATTTGTCGATTCTTAATAATATTTTGCTCCCTGAGTTGGTTGCAGGACGAGAGAAGCCGGAGACAGTACGTGAAAGAACATATGGATATATGAAGAGAATGGGGATTGAGGAGCTAGCAGACAGGGATATTCGAGAGGTTTCGGGAGGACAGTTACAGCGTGCTTCTATTTGTCGAGCTATGATTAATTGCCCCAAAGTACTTTTTATGGATGAACCCACAGGCGCTTTGAACAGTGAGGCAACAGAGGAAGTTCTGAAAGTTATTAAAGAATTGAATAAGGACGGCATGACAATTGTACTTGTGACACATGATATGCATGTGGCAGAAGCTGCTGAAAAAATCGTACATATAGAGGATGGTAGTATCGTAAATACGCTTACATACTAGTCTTGTTTAACTGACAGATAATAATTAAATATTTATAAAATAGAGTGACAAAACAAAAAAATCAAGTTATAATGAATATACTATTTCCAATTAATGGAAAAGGGGCAACTAAAGAAACTTATAATGTTAAGGAGGGATACAACATGAGAAGTATTACTACGTTTGATTTACAGTACGCACACAGATTTTTCGGATTTCAGGGAGAGGCACAGTATTTACACGGTCACACAGGTGTTTTGACTATAGAAGTGGAAGATTCAGTGAACATGGGTGTTAACATGGTTTATCCATGCAATGAAATTCAGAAGGTAGCATGGGATGTTTTAAAGAATTTTGATCATGCACTTATTTTACGAGAAGATGACCCGTTACTTCCGGCAATTTTAGCAGTTTATGAGAAACAGGGAATTAAGGACGGACATCCACAGAACAAAATGAAAGGCGAAGCTTTTAAGACGGAGCTTTGTACAGCTTATCCTGATAGCAGACTGGTTGTTACCAAAGAAACCATGACCGTAGAAGGTATGATTAAGATTGTTTATGAACTCTTAAAAGATAAGTTGAATATTGCTAAGCTTACATTTACCAGTGGTGTAAATGCAGCATCACAGGAATATAGTCCGGAAGGAACCAAAGACCGTTGTCCGTTATGCGGAGTTGAATTAGATGATAATGGCGTATGTCCTAAGTGCGGATATAGAAAATAGTTTAGTGTAAATGCTTGGTAGTTAAGCATTAATAGAAAAATTGGGTATTTATAGATAGAACAGATTGAATAATTCAGGCACTCTATACAGTATATGTGTAGAGTGCTTTTATATATTATTTTTGATAAAGATTATTTTTGATAAAGATTGCTAACAAATGGAAAAGAAGTTACAATAGGAGGAAAG
>CAZNAP010000073.1:0-11846 GCA_964571145.1 uncultured Lachnospiraceae bacterium
ATATTTTTAACCTTTCCTTTCGCCACACTAGTCTCTCAGTGCTCATCCTCCGCATGTATAATCCGATTAACCATGGTCATCCAATCCCCTTCATAGTGAAAGCCCTTGATCAGTCTCAAGCTGACCAAACCATTGACCATAGCCCACAATTCAATAATCTTCTGTGGAATTCCTTCTTCAGGAACCCCCATCTTTCGAAGCACTCTCGATGCATTGACCTGAAAAATCTGAAAAGGCATATATTCCGAATCTTCTATCTCATGCTCCGAAATATGAATGTTAACATCTTTCTGTTCCATAATCAGATGGTAGCACTGCGGATTATCTTCAAAAAATTGAATATAAGCACGTCCTAAATCACGTATCATTATATTGTCATCTGATGAGTGTTCAATCGCCCGTTCCAGATACGCTGCAAATTCATCAGTCACATGTTTCTTAATGGCCTCGCAAAATTCCTCTTTATCTGCAAAGTGGTTTTTAGGTGCTGCATGGCTGACTCCGCACATAACTGCCGCCTTGCGCAGAGACAACTTATCATAGCCTTCCTCATCAATAATTTGAATACCGGCTTGGATTAATTCCTGCCGTAGATTGTGATGGTGATAGCTTGATTTCTCCATTTTTATAACCATGCCTTTCTCTCAAGCTTCACTTTGAGCCTTCTGGCACAAAGTGTGGTTGAAAAATTTATTTTTCAACTTTTTTCCTCTCAAAGCAAATATTGACACTGTCAATATACGGAGTATGGCACTCTATATTGACAGTGTCAACATCTAAGTTTGATATTTCAGTTCATTAATTAAGTTTGATATTTATGTTTGATATTTAAGTTCATTAATTAAGTTCATTGTTAACAAATTTATCTTAGGCTTTATATATTAGGCATTCCATGCGCATCTACTTTAGTCACTCGGTGCTTATCCGAACACCGATCTTCTTTATATAACTTCATTCTTACTTAGTATACTTCTAATAATTGTTTATATTTCAGTTTTGTAGCCTATATTCAAATTCATCTATATAAGCTATCTTTTCACAATTCAGCATCTTTATCAAATGTTGGGATCACCCTGAACGAGGCAGCAAAGGTTCAAATCCTGTATTTTTACTTTAGATGACTAAAAGTGTTAATTGTTGCATTTAGTCACGTAGGATTCAAACAACGTCAGTTTACGGATAAAACACCTTGAATTATCAAAGGCATCTTGTAGTTTGAGAAAATTAGGTAATTTCTGCCTATCTTCCTCAAATTACCCGTCGTTATTCTTTGATTTTAGGACTTCCTGATTTAAGGAACGGGTTAATTCTCTTTGATGAAGCTTCTTTACCCGCTTTGATTTCCTAATTTCTTCATTTACCACTTACATCCAAAATAATTCTCATGTAAAACAAAGCCATCCAAGTTGTTTTCCCCGTCTCTCTGACAAAAGAAGCATTAACCGAGCATTTTCAACGGGTAATACTCGATTTCTGATATATATTTACCTGATATTCAACGTATTCGCATCCCGAGTGACTAACATGAAACCGGATTTAATCGCACCTACAGGACATACATTCTTACACGCACCGCAACGAATGCATTCTGGCGAATTGATATTTTCCGGCACCTGTACCTTCATTTTACAAACTTTAGTACAAGCGTTGCAATGCGTACAGGTATCTTCTTGAACCTTCATTTTCCAAAAACTGACCTTATTAAACAATCCGTAAATTGCTCCTAATGGACAAATGTATTTGCAAAATGGCCGATAAATTATCATAGAAGATACAATAAACAAAATCAGCAACAACATTTTCCAGGAAAAGAGCCAGCCAATCATTTCGCGCAGTGATTCATTCTTGATGACTAATGCAATTCCACCTTCCAACGTTCCGGCAGGACAAATGTATTTACAAAACCAGGGGTCACCTATTCCAAACGCACTCTGCACAAAAAATGGTAGAATTAATACAAATAAAAGCAAAATTATGTATTTGAGATAACGCATTTTCCGGTCAAGCTTAATTGGCAAGTCTCTTTTCTTCACTTTAATCTTATAAAGCAAGTCCTGAATCCATCCAAAGGGACACAAAAATCCACAGATGACTCTTCCCAAAAGCACGCCAAAAAAGAGCAACATTCCCACTACATAATACGGAATTCCTTTTTTATGCCCGCTTAGCACTGACTGCAGTGCACCGATTGGGCAGGCACCTACTGCTGCCGGGCAAGAATAACAGTTTAAGCCCGGTACACAAAATGATTTACTGCGTCCCTGCCAAATTTGACCTGTAGCGAACCCCTTTAAATTCAGATTTGTTAGTAATGCGGCAATTGCCTGAATGCCATGTCTCTTAATTTCTTTCATATCGTCAACCTATCCCTATGCATTCCAAGCAAATGTGAATGGCCTTCTGAAGCACTGTTTCCTGCTCACCGTGCATCATTCCAATCACAATGAACAATATCGCAAATACCAATATTCCATAAGGAAGTAACCGTAATACTGATTTCTTCATATCTTTTCTCCATGTGACTAAGATCGGGTAGTCCTAAAAATTTCGTCATGAATACTTCCGATTGTAATCTGGCTCAGGTAGGTCTTGCAATTACCGTTCATTTCTCCAAAAATGCGGTCCATTACGGCTCCCATACCGGAAGCAATCAGACAATCCATATCCACATTCCCCGAATGCCAGCCCGCTGTTACCACTTTTTCCTGCAAGGCATCTAAAACCTGTTCCAAAGTTATTTCTCTGACTTGTTCGCCAGCCAAATACCCATGCCCTTTGCCTTCCAGCGAATCCACTAACTTGGCTTGTCGTAACTTCGACATAACCTTACGTACTCTAGCCGGATTCGTGCAAATATTCTTAGCCAACTCCTCACTGGTGGTGACTCTGCCTGTATGTTCTAAGTAAACAAGCCCATGAACTGCTAATGAAAATTCTGCTGTCATGCTAATAACCATGCCTTTCTTATTCCTATATCTTTGCTATATCATGCCTAACTGCTACATTGTGGACACCAAACCATCTATTATCTGTTTCCAAGATGCTTTATCTCTTGAACCGATATACGCCTGCCCAACGATTGTTCCGGAACTGTCTATAAAAAGAGTTGTAGGAACAGAATTAACCTGATTCAAACCAGCTGCAATTAAATCTGCTAAAGGTAATAAATGTCTGTAATCCGCCTTCGTTTCCTCAATTAATTCTCTGGCATATGCTACCTGGTCCTGATTAATCGTTCCATCAGAATCCAATACATCAATCACAATTCCCAGCACCTGCACATCCTCGATTGCATATTCTGAAGCAAGCTCTCCGATTTCCGGCATTTCGTTTAGACAAGGTCCACAGAAGGTTGCCCAGATGTTCACCATTGTAAGTTTAGAATTCGCAAAAACAGTTTCATCTACCGGCATTCCATTCACATCTGTTGCCCGAAAAGAAGCAAAGTTGCCCGCCTTATTCTCCCATGAATTATTAGTTGTTCCATAGGTCCAACTATTAATTCCACCAAAATCATACACCCTGCTATAACCCATGTCTTGTAATTTCTTTGTTGCCTGGGCACTTCGATTACCACTTCGGCAATACACCAGTATCTCAGCATCTTGAACCGGTAACAGCTCCGGCATACTGGTTCCAATTTCCTCATTGGGTATCAAAATAGCACCTTCTATATGACCTGCATCGTATTCTTCCTTTGTCCGGACATCCACTATGGCAATCGGATCGCCACATTGCATTCTTTGATATGCTTCTTCTGCTGTCAAAATATTATCATCTGTGGCTTCCTTTGTATCTACTGCATCTTCTGTATCTGCTGCTTCTACTATATTTGCAACGTCGTCTGAATTTACTACCTTGTCTGTATCTGTCATTTCTTCTGGTACCTCATTTTCCGTAGTATTGTAGAAATCTCCACAACCTACCAGTAGTATTCCCACCATAATACTCAATATCAATATCTTAAATCTATTCTTCATAAAAAACACCTCGTTTCCTTTCCTATGCACCGAGTTACAATCTGTTGATGTATCTTATCTTCGTCTGAAACTATATCTGTATCTATATCCGTGTTCCTATATGTAACTATATCAGTTACAGTTATATGTGTCAATAGGTACCTCTAAATATTCTTTTGGTTTTCGCAGTTAAACACTGAGTGTTTAAACAAAAAATACCCCATCAGCTTGACAATTACATGCTTATGTAATATATTACCCAAATAGGTAACTAGTTACCTTATATTCTAGTTACCTTATATACTAGTTACGTTATTTACTAATTACGTTATTTACTAGTTCCCTTATCAATTAACTGTGAATGGAGATGATAATTGACATTATGAAGAACAAAGAGGAGTTACTGAAAGGAATGGATGACAGATATGCACTGTTTGGAATTCTATTTGCCTTTGGGAATCGACTGCAAACAGCCGGCGATTCTTTTTACAATGATATTACCTGCAAACAATTCTTTTTACTGATTTGCCTCAATTTATTTCCTAATGAAGCACCTACAATTAATGATTTGGCAGAGGTAATGGGGTGCTCACATCAGAATGTCAAACAGTTGGCTCTGAAGCTGGAGAAAAATGGTTTTCTTACACTACTAACTGACCAAGAAGATAAGAGAAAACTTCGCATAGTGCAAACGAAGGCTCTGTTAGAATTTGCCAATCAAAATAAAAGTCGCGAAATAGCCTTTATGCAACATCTTTTCGAGGGAATTCCGGCAGATGAAATCGCAGTTACATACAAAGTTATGAATACTATGGAGACAAATTTAACAAAGATCAAGGAGATGAATCTATGAAAACAATCGTAATCTATAGCAGCAAAACAGGATTTAGTGAAAAATATGGCAAGTGGATTGCCGAGGAATTATCCTGCAAGGCAGTTTCACTCAAGGAAATGCCAAAGAATTTAAATGAATTTGAATGTATTATCTTCGGTGGCGGCATCATGGCCGGCAAAATTTCCGGACTGGATAAATTCAAGAAGAATCCAAGCATTGCAGGCAAAAAAATCGTTGTATTTGCAACCGGTGCTACTCCCAGCGATGCAACCGAAATTGTGCAAACATTTAAAGATAACAATTTGACTTCTGATGAGCAAAAAGAAATTCCATTCTTCTATTTTCATAGTGGACTGAATTTTGAAAAAATGGGTTTTATGTCCAAAGCACTACTCAACATGATGAAAAACATGTTGGAAAAGAAGGCAGACAAAACGCCAGAAGATGAAGGAATGTTGGAGACATTTCGTGAATCCAAGGACTTTTCCAACCAGAAATTTATTGAACCTTTAGTGACTTTAATAAAAGAATTACAGTAGCTCGTTGGTGTCTCTGGTAACAAAATAGTAGTAAATTTATCAGGGCATTTCTAAAATAAAAAAGGTAGAAATATTTATGCAAAAAAGTAAGATCGTGGTCATATATGACGAGAAAACAGCCGATTTAGGTCGTGCACTTGTGGCTACAATAGAAAAAAATACATTGGAATGCTCGCATTTTCTGGCACAAGCAGATAGGATTAAACCTTGCTATAGTTGTGTCGGTTGTGAAACAAAGACTTTTGGCAAGTGTGTCTTTAGAGATGACATGGATACTATTTTACCCATGATGGCTGTGGCCGAAACATGGGTAATACTTACGCCTGTCATATGGGGTGGGCCTTCCTATACAATCAAAAAAGTGATTGATAAAAGTGCTCTTCTGGGAAATCGTTTTTACCGAGTACGGAATAAAGAATTAGTAAAGGGTGCAAATGCTCCAGTTCAAAAGATCGTCTTTATCGGGATAAGCAATCAGCCAAATCTTGAGGAAACAAAAGATTTTGTCTTCTGGGGAAATGAAGTCGGAAACATTATGGATATAGAAAGCGACATCAAAATAATGGAACCCGAATGGACACAGGAAGACATAAACCAAATTATAAATACTTATATTAATCACTCGGATAAGCGCCAAGTGACTAGTTAGAATAAAACAGACAGGTTGTGTTACATATGAAAATATTAATTGTTAATCTAAGTCCCAGACCATTGGGAACAAGCAATGTGGTCGCTGAATATTTGAAAGACAGAATTCTCCAGTTGAATCAAGCGGAATCAAACAGGATGTCCGTTCAAGTAGAGATTGATTTTTTATATAAAAATCTAAATTCAGAATCACTATTACTTGATAAAATACAAAAAGCAGATATACTTGTATTATCAGGTCCGTGCTATGTCAACAGCTATCCTGCAGAGACCATTTCTTTGTTGGAACAGATGACCGTTGTCAAGGGAGTCTTGCATGGGCAAAAACTATATGGTTTTATTCAAGGTGGAATGCCTTATATCCATACCCATATCAGTGGACTCAACCTACTAAAAAATTTTGCTACAAAAGAGAACGTTATTTGGCAGGGCGGATTTGTTATGGGCGGTGGAGCCATGCTAGATGGGCGTTCACTGGATCATATAGTCGGAGCTCAAAAATTAATTTCGGCAATCAATCAATTTGCAGATACAATTTATCACGCAGAAGTAAGTGCACCTGAATTGTATGAAAATGCCACTACCAAAATGCCCGGACTCATGGCATTTGTTTTGAGCAAATGTATGGGGCACATGATTCGGAAAAAGTACAGAGCAATGGGAATTGATTACCGAAAACCGTCACCTTATCGTATGTAACAGAAAGGAAGGTTTCTATATATGAAAGTATTAATATTAAACGGAAGTCCTAGAATGAATGGCAATACCACCATTGCAGTCAAGGAAATGGAAAAGATTTTTGCTGAGCAGGGCGTAGAAGTAGAAACAGTTCAAATAGGCAACAAAGATATCCGTGGCTGTATCGCCTGTGGACGTTGTGCTGAACTTGGAAAATGTGTATTTGATGATATTGTAAATGAAATTGCACCTAAATTTGAAGCAGCAGACGGATTGGTTATTGCCAGCCCCGTATATTATGCATCTGCAAACGCAACCTTAATTGCTTGCCTGGACAGACTCTTTTACAGTGCTCATTTCTCCATGAACATGAAAGTTGGTGCAAGTGTTGTTTGTGCCCGAAGAGGTGGATGTTCTGCTACTTTTGATGAATTAAATAAATATTTCACCATTAGCAACATGCCCATTGCCTCCAGCCAGTACTGGAACAGTATTCATGGCAGAGAAATCGGCGAAGCTAATATGGACGAAGAAGGCTTGCAAACAATGCGTGTTTTAGCCAGAAATATGACTTTCCTGATGAAGAGTATTGCTCTCGGAAAAGAAGAATTTGGCTTACCCGAAGTAGAAGAACATAAATGGACACATTTCATATGATTGAATTTAAAACGACGCAAGGCACCAAAGTAATCAGGCTGGATAATCCACGTTGTAATTGTTATTTGATTTTGGCACAAGACCAAGCAATCCTAGTGGATACTTCCACAACAGCCAATTTAAAATCCATAGAAAAACAAATTATGCAGGTGGGTGTGACTAAAATAAATGCAATTATTCAAACCCACCAGCATACTGATCATGTACAGAATACCGCCTATTTTCAAAATAAATATCACTGTCCTGTGTATATTCACGCAAGTGAATGTGAATATCTTCAGCAAGGACATTGTAAAATGCCCCAAGGAACAAATCCATGGGGCAAATTAATCAGTTGGGCACAATCATCTTTTCATGTTTTCGAAACTTTTGAACCTGTCGAAAACGTAATTCCAATCGATACTCATTTGAGTAATTCTGTTTTTCCGGATGAAATTACAATACTTCCTACTCCGGGGCATAGTTGCGGATCTATTAGTGTGCTTGTGGATCATGAAATTGCCTGTGTCGGCGATGCCATGGTTCATGTTGGCAAAACAATTTATCCACCCTTTGCTGATGACGAGAAAACGCTTAAGGATTCATGGCAAGTACTTGCAAATACCAGCTGTAACCTATTTCTCCCAGCACACGGCAAAGAAGTTGCCGGAGATTTTTTCAGAACAAAAATTCACGCTATCTAGTCACTCGGTGCACAGTTACTTGGTGCCTAAACTCCGAATTTTCTGGGACAAACTGTTCGACAAGCCTTGCATTCCACTGTATCGAAACCACGTTTGCTCTTACCAAAGGTATTGGTTCTGCATGCCTTTTGATTCACTGTACGATTTTCAATGGCATGCGCCGGACAGCTATTAATACATTTAGAACACCCGGGAATGCAAATATCCTTACTGTATTCATCAGATGCCAATTCCAAATTAGTGAGAATCGCTCCTACGATCAACATCGTCCCATACTTGGGATTAAGTAGCAATGAATTCTTACCAATTGTACCCAAACCACAAGCTGTTGCAACATGTCGCATTGAAATAATCCCTTTACCGGTCATGGTTTCTTCCTGCCAATAATCGTAAGGGCCATCACAGGGGAGCGGCATTGCAATTGCCTTAAATTCTCGCTCAATTAATTTAGCACTCTGAAAAGAAATTTTATCCAGTTGTTTTGCAGCATCGGCATTAAAATATCCATAAATTAAATTGGAATCCGTATAAGTAAGTCCTTTAGGAAGTGCAATTCCAAGAGAAATCACTGATTTACAATCTTTCCATACATCCAGTGGTGAGAAACCTTCCGGTGCATCTGCAAAACGATCCATAGTGGCAAAACCACATACATCAGCACCATTTTGCAAAACTATTGTTCTGATTTGTTCTTTCATCTCTTCTTGATTTTTCATCTTCGCTCCTCCCATGTAAACAATTGTCAATTTCTAGTTCCGATAATCATCATTCCTTTACTAAGATATCATTAATCTGACCATTTATATCTTAATTTGTATTCACTAAAATAGCGATAATCGAGTTCTTTCTCTTTTTGCAAGCGTCCTATAATAATATAGGGCATTACATGTTGTGACTTTGCAAACTTCTCAATAGCACAAATTGAATAGTCTTTTTCCTGCACAAACATTTCATATGCCTGTTGAGAAACCAGCTGTTCTTTTGCAAATATATCGGCTAAAATTTCTTTATTATTATCAGAACCATCATCAATAAATCTTGTTGTTTTCCCCACATCTCCATTTACAATATGACCCAACTCATGAAAAACAGAAAACCAGAAAATGTCTGCAAACGCACCACGAATCGTTAAAACCATATGATACTTTCCTTCATTTTTTTGAGAAATATATCCCTGTACCGGTGCTCCTCTAAAATTCTTGACAACCGAAAACAATATTCCATACTTCTCCATTACTACTTGTAACTCATTACCAGTATTTGTACACTTTTTGCACATTACACCTTTTATCTCATTAACTAATTTATCTACCTGTAATATATTAAACTGATTGCTAGCTTCTTTACCCTCGCTTGCTATCTGACATAAACGAATCCAGGCTCCCAAAACATATGGATCTACGGTATTTTTTGTTGCCATTCTAAAAGCCCCTACCGGAACCATATCTTTCAGATTTGCTATATTACTAATCTGCAAAGCTTTTCGTAAAGATAAAATTGATTCCTCCTTTTTTTCTCCAATAGGCATTTTCCCTTTATTTCTTAAATATTTTACTATTTCTTTTAATGATTCTCTAGCAACTTTCTCTTCCTCTGTTATTGTCTGTTCTTCGTTTGCTTCTAATAATTCCGCCTCATAATTTGCTTGCAAATTAAGCCAAAAAGATTTGGGAACTCCCAAAGCATATTCCAATGCAAATGCAAAATTTGCTGAAATAGCTTTTTTCCCCGCCAAGACATTGCTTACATACGCTGTCGATACACCTGTTCTGGCTGCAAGTTCAGCCTGTGTGATTCCACGCTCATCTAACACATCAACAATTGTTTCTCCCGGATGTATAATCAAATCACGGGATATACCAATTTTCTTTATTGCCATGATAATCACTCACTCCTTCCACTTCAATTTCTTTACAAATCATAATCGAATCTTGTGTCGCATTTGGTTCCAAAATCAGCCTAACATGTGGCGCGACATGCAAAGAATACCTTATTCTGGAATATCCTGATAGTTGTTCAGGTTTCCCTAAACCCAACTTCAGAAAATCTCCAAAACATTCGGCTGCCTCTAGTCTGTCCATATGCTTCTTTATTGTCCTCACCCAATCAGCCGGTAATTCTCTTTTCATCCTAATTATAGTCTATGAAATATTTTTCTACCTTGCTGTTGGCGTATGTTATTATCAAAAGAAAATCACCGCCCGCCATTAACCATTTGGTTAATTAGACCATAGCATGGTATGCAATAACTGTCAATCAATATAGAACAAATACTTATACATTAGATAATTGCAAATATACAGCCCCACCATTGTATGTGGTGGGGCGAAATTAATTCTCTTATTCTACTATACTGAAAATCTTACCTGGGCGTTTTACAATCGGCACATTTTTCGCCTCAAATAGCTCTCCCACTGTCACGAACTCAAAACCTCTTTTTTGTAATTCCGGAATAATTGTATCCAACGCTTCGACTGTAGGATCATTTCCCTCGAAATCATGTAACAGGATAATCGCTCCGTCCACAGCCTGATCCAGCACGCCTTTAATTCTCTCTGCCGCGGACACATCAGCTTCCCAGTCCAGAGCACCTAAGCCACAAATAAACGGCATGTCGATTACATCATACATCACATCATTCACCTTGATATAAGGTGGTCTGAAAAACTTAGGTTCCTGTCCGTAAATCGCTTTTATTTTCTCGGAAGTAACGCGAATCTCTTCTTTAATGACATCCGCTTCCAACTCATCCATGAAGGAATGTGTGAAAGAATGATTGTCAATCTCGCAGCCTAAACTAATCTCTCTTTGAATAATTGGCGTCGTTTCTTCCGAAATCTGATTGCCAATCAGGAAAAAGGAGGCTCTTACACCATACTTCTCCAACCTGTCTAATACCTCTGTTGTAGTGGTTGTGTTTGGCCCATCGTCAAAGGTCAACGCAATCATCAGTTTCTTTTCTGCCATTACTATTTCCTCCTATTCCATCGTTGTCTGTATATTAGCCTCTCGAAATTGCTTAGAACAATAAACCGGTATCTCCATACAGCCATAATCTAATAATTCCCACGATAATCAAATGTGCTGGGTAATAAATATAGAAAAACCACTTCATCCAACCTGCTTTTCCTTTTTCGCCGTTATACAATTTCAAAAACGGATACACTAAAACCACTCCAAACAAAACCAGTGCATAAATCTTGCTAACGCAGAAAAATGATACAATTCCATATATTGCCACATAAGGAATCATTGCAATCATCTGCTTCTTCAGGTCGCCACGTTTCTTATACATGTCCAAGATTGCCAAAACAGCAAGGCAGCTCCAGTCTGCAGGAAAAGCAGTCCATATCAAAACAAAAATAATGATTCTTTTTAGCCATTTATTAATCGATAATTCGGTATCTTGCAACCATAAAACTACAATTGCAATAAACAGTGGGTAAATTACGCTTGTCTGATTAAATATACTATCCTTGAACGGAATCATACTAATTCCAAAAGCAAAACAGTAAGCAAAATGTGAAATGACCGCAAAAATAAACATTCGCAGCATATACTTTTTCACATTACGCGTATAATAATAACCTTCGCAAACGAAAAACCACATAATTGGGGCTGTTAATCTTCCAATGAAATGCAAGCCAAATGCCACCGGTTGTGCCGGAAAACCCGGGTAAATCAAATCTGCCACATGATCAATTGTCATCGCAATAATGGCAATCATTTTTAAATAATTTGCATTAAACTGAATTTTATTCTTCATCTTTTGTTCCACACTTTCTATACTTTACTCACCTGTTATGAAGTGACCTCTTGTCAAGAGTAAATTTCAAGATATCACCAT
>CAZNAP010000074.1:0-7348 GCA_964571145.1 uncultured Lachnospiraceae bacterium
AGCTATTATATTCGTTAATTATCTGCGTTAATATCAGTTAACAAATTAGTCGCTCGGAACGGGTTCGAATAAGCAGCGAGTGACTAAAGGTAGGCATTGATATAGCAAGAAAATCCTGCAAATTCTACTTTGGGTGACTAAAAGTATCAATTGATGAATTTAGCCTACCGATTTAGAAGACCGTTTTCCTACTAAAATGCGTGAATAGTTGAATTTAGTCCACAAAATTCAGTGCTGCCGACCTACAAATGGCTTCCTTACTGGCTTTCTATAGGTTTAAACGACCTAAAAGCAACCTGCTAATAGCTTCCTTGTTGGCTTCTCGTAGGTTAATTGAAGAAAAAGCTACCTACTAAGTTCTTCAACTTGATAGTTTTAGTAGGATTTTCAAGCCACCTACTAATCACTTCCTTGCAGGCTTTTAGTCACTTGCTGTTTTTTAGCCTAGTTTCATGCCAATATTAATTAAATATAACACTTCTGAAACGGGTTCGGATAAACACCGAGCAATTAGGTGTTATGTGTGCTGACATACTCGGAATAGCTGATGCCGGTATATTTCTTAAAACAACGACCAAAGTAGTTCGGATCAGGAATGCCTACATCGCTGGCGGTGCAAAACATTTTGTTGTTTTTGCCCGCTAATGCAATCGCTCGTTCCATACGGCATTCAATCAAAAATTCAACGAAACTCTTGCCTGTTTCCTGCTTGAATTTACGGCTCAGGTAGCTTGGATTGAAGCCGAAATGTTGTGCAACAGAAGTCAAGTTGATTTGAGAATCTGTGAAATTCTCACGCAAATACTGCATGATTTGCTCAATAGCAGAAGTCTCAATATCTTGTCCAACTTCCTGTGTATTCTTATTTTGTTTATCCAAATTTTCTTTTACTCTGGTTAAGACTTCAATAATTTCCTGCCGCACAATGGGTTTCAACATATACTCAATTACGGGCAGACGAACGCACTGACGTGCATAGGTGAAATCATCTGATGCCGTCAGAATAATAATCATTAATTCCGGATAACGCTGTGTTGCTATTTGTGTGAACTCAATTCCATTCATGAAAGGCATGGAGATATCCACAAAAATAATATCTGGACGTAACTCATCTATAATATTGATTGCTTCTATTCCGCTTTCTGCTTCGCCTACCAGCTCCATTCCAAGTAAATTCCAGTCTATGGATTGTTGTAACAATCTGCGAGCAGAAACTTCATCATCAATAATCATTACTCGATACATGATTCTCTCCCTCTGCTTCTTTCTCCCTTTTCATGGGAATAAAAATTTCAATTTCTGTATATTCGCCGGTTTCACTGCGTATTTGCACTGCATTTTCACAATCAAAGTAATAGCGTATTCGGTTAATGGTGCCACGTAATCCAAAGCCTGATAAAGCAGTGGCATCCTCTTCAACATCTGTAGATTCCAGTATGTTCTTGATTTGTTCTGCACTCATACCAACACCGGTATCATAAACAATAATATGTAACCCATCGCTTTCCATACGAGTCGTAATCCGAATAATACCTTTTTCCCCTTTTAGCCTCACCCCATGGTAAATACAGTTTTCCACAAGTGGCTGCAGAATCAGCTTCGGTATCATATACTCCAGTGTAGCATCATCAAGAACAAAATCCACCTCGAAAATATCACCGTACCGCAATTTTTGTAACGACAGGTAATCCTGTGTAATACGTAATTCTCGCTTAAGTGGAATTTCACGGTCACCTTTGCTCAGAAAATTACGATAGAAGTCTCCCAGAAGTTCCAGTGCATCATGCACCTTGTCTGCATTCTCCTGCACTGCCATATAGCTGATTGTCTCTAATGAATTATAGAGGAAATGTGGTTTAATCTGTTCCTGCAAAACACGCATCTCCATCTTCTGTACATTCTTTTCATTCTCTATTAACCGGTTAAACAGCTCATTCAAGTACTCAATCATATTGTTGTAGCTTTCAGCCAGTCTACCGATTTCATTGTTTGGCACTTTTGTATCGATTTTCTCCAGCCACCCTGATGATTGGGTACGTTCCATTGCTTCATTCAGGTTTCTGATTGGGCGTGCAATATTGATTGTAATAAACCATGCACACGCCATGGTGGATAGAACAAATGCTACCAAAGTAATCAATAGTGCATAAATTGTATCTCTTGGTAACTTCTCTGCAACTTTGCCGCTGGCACATAAGACCACCAAAGGGTCTGCCGCCAGTTGACCGGTCAGAGTCTTGCTTTCCCCATTTAATTCAATACTTTTATACACCATACTTTCGCTATTATATAGGTTGTCATATAATGCACCTATTTCTTCATCGCCGCATAAGTAGGTGCCGTTACGATCTATTATGCACATACCACCGGAATTTTGTAACGTCAGCGCTTCATCAAATATATTGTTGGAAATATTCATAATCAGCATACCCAACAACTTTTGCGAATTAATATCATATATGGCACGTGACATAGTAAGTAACGGTACGCCATTTTCTTTTCGAATAGCACCGTTGCAGTTAATAGAAACCACTGTAGCACCCCGCTCCTCCAAAATATGAGCGATCTCCAAGCTGTCCATATCAATTAAATAATTACCACGTCCGGTACTTACGAATTCACCGTCATTTCGGAAAAGATATACTGAATCAATTTTGCTATATATATTCAGGGTTTCATACATGCCCATTCGCGCCTCATAAATCAGATCATTACTCGCTTCCTCTGCATGCAGAAAATTCACTACCCTGTTATTCACCATAATCAATCTGGAAATATAATTATAGTTCGTTAAATTGGCCTGTACCGTAGATACCACGTTGTTGACAGCTGTTTCCGATGTTCTAATCATGAAATCATCTTCAGCACGTTTACTGATAATTGAGGTCGCTAACAGAAACATGACACCAAAAAACAGGAAACAAACAATAAGCAATATCAAGGTGGTTTGCTGTAGGGATAACTTAATATCACGATTTAATCTTGTTTTGACATGCTTCATTTTTGATACCCCAATCGCGTACGCCCAATCGTCTATTCTCTATCGTTTACACAATATTTACATGCATTATCGTATCACATTTACCTTTTATTTTCAACAAAACTACTCCCAGATAAAACTATACATCAGACACAAAACAGCTAAAACTACTCCCAGACAACCGCTGGGTCAAACCTAAAGATCAAAAAAAGGGTTCGGTCACTGCTGTATGAACTGAATCATAAGCCGTTTCCGAAACCCTTAGTTACAAACTGATATTATATGTTACTTATTAATCTATTAATTTTACTACCCCATTAATAATCTTGAAATAAATCTCTGATGTTCTTATTACCCCTTAATTGCACCTGCAATAAAGCTCTCCTGTATCTTCTTGCTGAAGAATACATAGAACAGAAGTGTCGGGAATGTTGCTAAAACCATCGCTGCACCGACAGGACCCCATTCTGTCAAATACTGTCCTGAAAGTGCCTGAACACCAACAGGTAATGTTTTATGTGCAGAATCACTGACAAAGATGTTAGCAAACATCAACTCATTCCAACACTGCAGGAACGTATAAATTGATACTGTAGCTACTGCCGGTTTCATCAATGGTACGATAATTCGGAAAAAGATGCCCCATGTTCCGCAACCATCGATACAAGCTGCTTCGTCCAAATCTTTTGGCAAATCCTGCATGAAGCCTGTGCAGACCAGAATACCCATGGCCAGCGAGAAGGCGGCATACGGAATAATTAACGCCATATATGTATTGAGTAAATGCAACCTGGAAAGTGTAACGTAAATCGGCACGATTGATGCATGAATCGGTATTGTCAGACCCAGCATGAAGAAGCCGTTCATCTTCTTTCTGCCTTTCCAAATCAATCTTGTCAAAGCAAATGTTGCCATCAGTGCAACCAGCATTACTATAAGAATGGTTATCACTGCAACAATGACACTGTTCATGAAATACCTACCGATATTTCCCACGCTCATTGCCTTTTCATAGTTTGACCATAACCACTCTCTTGGCAATCCGGCAATGTTTTCACCGAAAATTTCGTCATTGCTCTTGAGTGAGAAAGTAAACATCCAATAAACAGGGAATAAGTTAACCAGTGCCCATATACCCAAGAGGGCATATACTAAAACTTCTTTACCTTTTAATTTCTTTCTATGGGAGGATATACTCCGAGATTTTTGTGCCATGTCATTAATCCTCCTTATTCCTAAATATTGCCCCAATAATCAAAGCAAATGCGAAGCACAAGATAATGAGCAGTAATGCAATGGTACTACCCATACCATATCGATTACGCAGGAAAAGCATACTAATCATCAAGGTACTCGGTACTTCTGTTGCATGTAACGGTCCGCCGTTTGTTAATACATAGATTAAGTCAAATGACTTCAATGAACCGGTTACTGCAAAAATGACACTTACTTTTAAAATAGGCTTAATTACCGGTAAAACAATATAGCGGTTTACCTGTCCTTCATTTGCTCCATCAATCATTGCTGCTTCACGGTACTCTGTCGGAACGCTCTTAATACCTGCATACATCAACAACATATGATAACCTACATACTGCCATAAAGTTGGTACGAAAGCCGCTCCAAGTGCAGTCTTGATTTCACCCAGCCAAATCTTAGCCATACTATCCAATCCTAATGATCTAAGTACAACATTTAAAATACCGTAAGACGGGTTGTAAATCTTTAACCACAGCTGACCAATAACAACTGTTGATATGAGTACAGGTACAAAATAAATTGAAAGAAAACCTCGTTCACCCTTTCTTCCCTTGCCCAGAAGAAGTGCAAGTCCCAGTGCCAGAGGCAACTGAATTACTACTGAAAGCAGTGCCAGAAGTAATGCATTTTTCAGCGCTCTTATAAATCCTATTGAGTTGCTGGTAAACAGTTCTCTGTAATTTTCTAATCCAATAAATGTTTTTTCTCCAAATCCATTCCAATCAAAAACACTGTAATAGCCCGATAAAAAAATCGGTGCAACGAGAATAACAAAAAAGAGAAGCAGTGCAGGAAGAATAAACAGAATTATAGTTAATTTATTACTGTATAGTTTTGTCATTTTAATCCCTTCCCGATTAGTTAAAAGCGGCTCCCAGATGACGTTGATCCAGACAATCGTTTGGGAACCGCTTTCTTAATCGAACCAGAACCTAAGGGTCCTCATTCATTTTTTTATTTCTATGGTATTACTGAATGTCTCTTACAAGACCGTCAACAAATGCCTGGCCATCAATAGCAGAAGCATAAATCTGACCTACATAGTCAAGATAAATGTTAGCGCTGTCAGCTGACATTGCTGTATCACCAAACAGTACCATCTGGCTTGAGTTAGCTACGATTTCAGCAACTGACTGTGTCAGAGGATTGATTGAGCTTGTGTCATAATCAGGTGTCCATGCAGGAAGTCCACATCCATCAAGGTAACCATAATGGCAGATACCCTTAGCGATTTCAAATGCGCTTTCAGCTGCAACTGCTGCGTTCGGTGAATCTGCTGCAACAGCAAGTGTATCTGAAGGTCCACCAATGAGCTCGCCTAACTGAGACTTGGAAGAATCGATAACAGGGAATTCAGCAACCTGAACCTTCTCTGAAAGACCAGCCTTGTCAAAGTCTGCACAGTTCCATGTACCATTCATGTAGAATGCATACTTGCCAGCCATGAAGTTAGCTTTGATTTCGTCGTTTGAAAGAGCAATTCCTTCGGGATCAAAATACTGTTTTTCGATCATTTCCTGGAAAATACCAACACCCTTAGCTACATCTTCGTTACCCCATGTTGCGTCTCCAGCGAAGATTTGATTCAGCGCTGTAGCACCAGCTGTCTTTTCAATAATAGACTCAAGGTACTCAGTTACACACCATGTTTCTTTACCAGCACATCCGAAAGGAATAACACCCTTAGCTACAAGAGCGTCACAGCAAGCAATCAGTTCATCATAAGTAGCAGGAACTGCATCGTAGCCAGCTTCTTGCAGGATTTCCATGTTAGCGAACATACCAACGATGTTCATGGTCATAGGTACACCATAATACTTGCCATCATACTTAACATTACCCATCATAACTTCAGGTAATTCAGAAGCATATTTAGCATAAACATCATCTACACAGTAAACGCGGCCAGCGTCAACGAAGTCGCCGAGGAATGCGCAAGACCATGTAAAGAAGATATCAGGCATTTCGTTTGCGGAAACAGCTGCCTTAATCTTTGTCTTATAAGCCTGGTTCTCAATAGCTTCCCATGTGAAGTTGATTTCAGGATGAGCTGCCTGGAAATCAGCGATAGAAGCTTCGTAAGAGTGACGGTTAGAATCACTTTCTGTAGCGATACACCACATTGTGAGGTCAATAGGCTCACCGGATGCTACTTCTTCTGCAGGTGCTTCTGCTGCAGGTTCTTCAGCAGGTGCTTCTTCTGCAGGTGCTTCAGCTGCGGGAGCTTCAGCAGGTGCGCTGGTTGTGGAATTTCCACAAGCTGCAAGGGATACTACCATTGCCATAGCCAGCAGTAATGCAATTACTTTTTTCTTTTTCATGTTCTTCCTCCTATAAAAATGTGTTTTGGGTTTATGTAAATGTGACCGAAATCACATTGACACCGAATTATTTGGTGGTTGTTTTAACCATACGCCAAGGATAATCAATTGTCAGCGTATTTCCTTCCAGTTGGTAGTAACATACTGTATCTTCAAACTGATCATCATAAGTCAGTTTAAAAGTTGAGTTTTCAGTATCTATTGCGTAATAGCCTGTAAAATAACCGTCTTCCATAAATGTATTGGTTTCAGTAAAGGCAAAAGACCATTTTTTCTCTGCACAAATCCATTCTCCAATTAGGCCGTTCGGTTCACCTTCACCACTGAATGTATACGTGGTATTGGTATACAGATAAATACCTTCATCATCCACTGTATAACGCAGTTTCTGTGTTGCACCATCTGTATCGGTCAAAGTGACGAACTGACTATCACAGGTAAATGTACAATCTTTACCTTCGTACTTGGCTGTACCGTCTTTCTTAAATACTGCCATTTCTGTTGCCTGATCATGTATGTATGCCCAACTGCCACAAATTGCCTGTGCTTGCTCCGGCAAATTACTCTTCTCACATGCCGTCAAACTCAACATTAAGAGCATAACAGTTACTATAAACGCCGGAATTCTTTTTGTTTTCATATATATCGCTTCCTCTAATGTGCACTTTTACTATATTATAGTCTTGGCTTTTCCAGAAGTATATGTAAAATTTATACTTCAACAAGCAAAGTTTTTACCCTTTGTATATTTTTTGTCACATTTTTGTATATCTATTGTGCAACTTTT
>CAZNAP010000074.1:7448-11774 GCA_964571145.1 uncultured Lachnospiraceae bacterium
ACTTTATTCAAGAAACTGATTGTACGCTCTTCCTGCGCATGGTTAAAGATTCGGTCGGGAGTTCCCTCCTCCACAATCATTCCATCATCCATAAAGATAATTCGATCGGCAACTTCTCTGGCAAAACCCATTTCATGCGTAACTACAATCATGGTCATACCTTCTTTAGCCAAAGCTTTCATAACATCCAAAACCTCGCCAACCATTTCGGGATCCAATGCGGAAGTCGGTTCATCAAACAGCATGATGTCAGGTGACATAGCAAGAGACCTGGCTATAGCACAACGCTGCTTTTGTCCACCAGAAAGCTGACTCGGATATACATCAGCTTTATCTTCCAGACCTACCCGCTTTAGCAGTTCCTTTGCACGCTGTCTGGCTTGTTCTTTATTCATCAGTTTTAGTTCAACCGGTGCCAGCGTAATATTGTCTATAATTGTTAAATTTGCAAATAAATTAAAGTGTTGAAACACCATTCCGATATTTTCACGAACCTTATTAATATCGATCTTCTTATCTGTAATCTTTTGACCATCGATGATAATTTCGCCACCATTAGCTTCTTCCAACCGATTCAGGCAACGCAGAAAAGTGCTTTTTCCGGAACCGGAGGGGCCAATCAAGCAAACCACTTCACCTTCCTGTACCTCCATGTCCATTCCTTTGAGAACATCTAATTCCTTAAAGCTCTTTTTTAGGGATTTGACCGAGATAATTGTTCCTTTTGTTCCTTCAAAACCATTATTTAGCATGTGACACCTTCCTTTCCACTATCTTGGCTATCTGTGCAAGAATGGTACATACAATTAGATAGTAAATAGCAACTACTACCCAGATAACCATAACTCTGTTGGCAGAATTAGCAGCAAGGATTTTACCATTCTGTGTCAGCTCTCTGATACCAATAACCGAAAGTAAAGAAGTATCTTTTAGTGAAATAATAAACTGGTTAATAATTGCAGGCAGCATCGTCAGAAAAGCCTGTGGCAAGACAATCTTGCGCATGGATTTGCCATAAGATAATCCAAGACTTCTAGCTGCTTCCATCTGTCCCACATCCACAGCCTCGATTCCACCACGAATTATTTCCGCCATATAGGCTCCGGCATTTAAGCTCAGTGCTACAATACCTGCTGTAAATGGACCGCCAATCGCTTTCCACTGAAAACCAAACGGTCGCAATACCTGTGCCACACCATAATAGATGATAAAAGCCTGCACCAATAGCGGTGTACCCCTGATAATTCCTACATAAATTTGAGATATAAACTGTAATATCTTGATTTTTGATACTGTGAACAATCCAAATATAACCCCCAGTATGGATGCCACAATCAAAGATACAAGAGCCAGCTTGACTGTTTCGCCCATAGCTGACATAAATGTACCTGCACTGCTAACCAATACATCAATTAATTCCATTTTGTCACCTCTCCCATCCTCATCTATGTTTCATATATTTATTTTTAACTATTTATGTCTCATATAAAAGAAATCCGCCTACAGGCTTTGACCCCTGTAGACGGTCATCACTCACGTCTTATTAGACTTTTTACAAACTTATTTAGCAATGTATGTGTTTAAAATCTCATCATACTTTCCGCTTGCCTTCAGGTTAGCAAGGCCCTTGTTAAACATGTCAACCAGTTCCGGATTCTCGCCCTTCAGGGTAGCAAATCCATAAGAAGAACCTCTTTCCATTTCCATAGGAAGGCTTAATTCTGTTCCTCTGGAAATTTCATAACCAAGTACCGGATAATCATCAAAACAAGCTACACTGGTTCCTGCAAGAACATCCTGATACATACTGGAAGAATCTTCAAACTGTGCAATGGTGAATCCATACTGATCTGCAATTGACTCTGCAAAAGAACAGCCTTCTGTACCAATCTTTGCTGCAACCTGCTGGCCTTCCAGATCTTCATAAGAATCAATTTCTGACCCTGCTGCAACTGCCATGCCTACACCTGAATCATAATAAGGCTCGGAAAAGTCGTATTTCTGCACTCTTTCATCTGTAATAGACATACCTGCGATTACTGCATCTACTTCGCCTGCTTCCAGAGCGGTTACTGCTGCTGAAAATCCAACACTCTGTAATTCATAAGTAAAGCCCTGATCTTCTGCAATAGCAGCCAAAAGATCTAAATCAATACCAACCATTTCACCGTTATCATTTTCAAATTCAAAAGGTGCAAATGTGGTGTCTGTTGCTACAACAAATACTTTTGCATCTGTAGTTTCTGCAGCTCCTCCACAAGCAACCAGTGAAAGGGTCATTGCTGCAACTGCCAATACTGCTACTACCTTCTTCTCAAATCTTTTCATAATATAGCCTCCTTTTTGAGCCGGTAAAACAATCAATCTAAACAGTATATGTTATTGATTGAAAAAAGGATAACACCTTAGGTATTATCCTCTTTGATAACACAGCTCGCTTTTTTTATACGAGTGTAATTATAACATTTCACATTTTATCCGTCAACCCACTAGTATCGTCCAAAGGGGCTTCCGCCACAGCACATTCCGCCTCCACCACAGCAAACATTACAGATTAAATTTGCGATGCATAACTTCAGACAAAGGTTGTTTCCGCCGGAATATGGTTGCCCATAAGTATACTGTCTCTGACGATACCAGGTACCGCCATTTTCAAATTGATAAACCAAATTACTGTAGTCACTGTTGCCCGGTTCCAAGGCCGCAGCCCTTTTCGCATGTTCCAGTGCTGCTACTTGATTCCCCAGACCCGCATGTGCCAGTGCACTGTAATAATACCATCTGGCGCTATGTGTGTTTTCTTCCATGTCATCTAAAACAGTTCTGGCTTCCTTATAATAACCATTTCTTACATAATTGCCTGCTGCCCGCAAATGTGAGTCTTCCTCATAGCCGGTTCCCGAATTGCCATAAGCGCCACCATAATTCCCGCCAAAACCACCAAATCCTCCGAAACTGCCAAATCCGCCAAAACCTCCAAAGTCGCCATAACTGCGATCTCCGTCATAGGTGCCACCGGATCCGGCACCATAGGAATAGCCTTCGGTTCTCTCTTTCATAATTTGCCGATAAGCCTGCTGGATATCTTTGAATTTCTCCTCAGCCGCTTCCTTATTGGGATTATTAATATTGGCATCCGGGTGATACTTTCTGCTGAGTTGCTTATATACTTTTTTTATTTCATCTTCTGAAGCACTTCGTGTTATGCCCAGAACCTGATAAGGATCACTCATTGGATGCCCCCTCTTCCTCTGACGGTTTTCCTTCCCGCTTATGTCTTACTACTTCATACCGATACCAGACGCCTGAATAAAGAATATTCCTGAGAATATCCGCATTCTCAATAATGGGCATTTTTTCAAATTCCTTACAACATTCTGCCATCATCATGGTTAGAATTGTTTTGGTTTCTTCTTCAAAATCTGGATTATCATACCGCCTATACAGCGGATTATATCTACCCTTTTTCTGATCTTCTTCTATATCTTCATAGGCATCTAATAAATAAATATACTTTCCAAGGTAGGTTCCCATGGTTCGCAAATTGTCCTGCCACTCATCAGGCTTGACTGCCATGATTTCACCCATGATATCCCCGAAAAGACCTGCCATGTAGTCAATATCATAATTTTGTTTCTTTTCCTGCCGCGTTAATTCCCGCATCAAAGTATCAATGCGTTTTACTTTCTCACCATACTTGGCGCAGACTCTGCCATATGCCTTTTTCAGTAATTTTCCATATGCCATTCGGCTGAATTTTCGATCATCCTGCCAATCGTCCAGACATTTATAATAGGTAAAAAGAATATTCATATCTGCCGCATAATACGAAAATTCATTTTTCCGAAATAAATGCTTTTCAAATGGATGTGCAACGCACTTGGTTAATGATTCTTCCGTCTCCGGTTCATAAAGGCTGGTAAGTAGCATCACCAAAAAAGTCATGTCATAAGACAGACTCATTTGACCGGATTTGCCGTAGGAATCCTTTAATGCCTGACATAATCCGCAATAATAAGAATGATAGATATCAAACTCTTTGAACTTCATATCTCCTTTGTTAATAATAATGTATCCGAACATAATTAGCTCCTCTTGATAAACGTTTGTCCGCATTTAGGGCATTTTATCTCGATTCTGCCCTTGCCTCTCGGTACTCGAATCTTCTGTTTACAGGAAGGGCATCTATAGATATGATGTGTCTTTCTCTGCTTGAAATCCCTTTTTAATGTTGCAAAAAACTGCTTTACCTTATACTCATATCGCAAATATACTGCATTCTCTGCTCTACGTTTATAGATATTTCTGGAAAGCATTCTAAAATAG
>CAZNAP010000075.1:0-11698 GCA_964571145.1 uncultured Lachnospiraceae bacterium
ATTTATATTAATTTTATTTATTTTTATAGCTGTTTGGATTATACTATACTTAAGTACATAGTCACTCGGTAACTTTATTGTAGTATTCTGAAAAAGGAGTTTAACCTCATTTATGAACGATAAAAATAAAGTGAAAATTCCCATGGAAGTTCTCCCAGATTCCAATAACGCACTTTATGAACAACGAGAAAGCGGGTTGACACACTCTGCCTTTTCAATGGAATATGTACTCTATCAAGCAATTCAGGCCGGGGATCAAAAGCAGGTACTGAAGGTCATCGACGACTATCTAGAAAACGGACTTGTAGTTGGCAAACTTTCTGATAATACTATTAAACAGATGAAATACTGGGCAATTGCGTGTATTTCTGTGGCAATTCACTATGCTATTTTAGGTGGACTGGATGAAACAGATGCCTTTAATTTCAGTGACATCTATATTCGTCACGTAGATAAGTTAACGAATATTGCAGACTGTGTTCCCTATTTAAAGGAAAAGGCACTAGAATTAGCAGCTTTAGTTAAAAACTCCAAAACCAAAAATGCAAGCTCTCCCTATATCAGAAAGTGCTTGCATTTCATTAATATTCATCTGCATGATCGCTTGACTATTGTTTCCATTGCTAAAGAACTGGGCATTTCGAGAGATTATCTCTCGACTTTATTTCAACAGGAAATGCACATTTCCTTACATAAATATATCATCAAAGAAAAATTGGAATCTTCTAAAGCCTTACTTCTACAAAATTTTACTTATGGTCAGATTTGTTACCAACTATCCTTTTGTTCTGAAACACACTATATTAATTGTTTCAAACGACAGTATGGTATAACACCCGGGCAATACAAAAAGCAACAATTTTTATAGAAATTGGTCTATTCTTTCATCATGGCTTTAATTGGATTGACTTGAGCTGCCTCGGCTTTAATTTCATAAATGTTATCACGCATATATTGTTCTAACTGCGCAACTTCATCGTCGGAAAAACCGTTGTTTTTCGTAATTTTGCAATCCGGCACAGTGCCCTCAGCTGTGTTATTTCCCTCCTGAAAGCATACACAAGCACGTCGGTTGTCTCCCTGTCCAAAAATTCCGGATACCAGCATTTCCATATGAATAACCATTCCCTTTCTCAAAATCAGCGTATCAAAAAGTTATTTGTTCCAGACTTTCTCTACCAGCGCATGACATCCTTCCAGCGAAAATTCTGCATCCTGCTCCAGTATGTCATTATTGTTGGCTAATTCTGCTGTATAGTCTGACAAATAATAAGTCGTAATCTGTTCTTCGTCCCAATGACAAACCAGCGGAATTGCATCATAGCTCAATATTTCAACATTGCCGTCAGCGTCTTTTCCTATGGTAATATCCGCCATTCCGCCTACCATACGATTGGCAACACCACTTCCCGTACCCGAGGTACCATTCACAAAGTTTCCGATTGAATAATAAACCAGCATCTGATTTCCCTGCTCATCGCTGAGCCATTCGATTGGTTCAATGACATGCGGGTGAGTGCCTATTACCAAATCAACGCCGTTTTCTAAAAAGAGGTTCGCCCAATATTTTTGATTATCAGAGATTGTCAGTTGATATTCCGTGCCCCAATGAGGACAGACAATCACGAAATCTGCCAGTTCATTTGCTTTTTGCAAATCCTGAACAACTTGCTCTTTCTCTAAGTAATTAACAGCATATGGCATATCAGCCGGTGTCGAAATTCCGTTTGTTCCATAGGTATAATTCAAAACTGCAATTTTTATATCGTTTTGATTATAGATAAAAAGATTATTATCCTGTGCTTCCTGGCTCTTATTTATTCCCAAATAAGTAATCTCCGGGTAATTTACTTCCCAGTAATTCATACAATTAAGCAAACCCGATTTGTTCTTATCAAGTGCATGATTCGTCGCATGAAGAATCACATCAAATCCGGTTTTAACCAGTGCATCCCCCAGTTCATAGGGCGAATTAAAACAGGGATACCCGGACAGGCCAAGCTCTGTGCCGCCTAAAATCGTTTCCTGATTCACTAACGCAAGGTCAGCTTTCTGTACTTTGTCACCGACATGTTCAAAAAGGAAATCATAATTATAGCTTCCGTCTGCTTGCACCCCTTTATCCAGCACCTTCGTATGCATTAGCATATCGCCAACCATTACTATTTCTATGGTCTCTGATTGATTGGCCGCCAAAGCTGATGTGGTATTCATTGTACCATTTGCCAGCAAACAAGATGCAAATATGCTAACAATTATTCTGGAAACCATTTCTTTCATCAGCAGTTTACCCTTTCACTATTATCATAAAATCTACCACACATGCCTATTTTGCATCTTCCTTGAAACTTTGAGCCGGCAGATACTGACTGCAAATGCGCGTTTCAGGTTCTTGGTCCAATAAATATAATACAAAAGCAAATATCCATTCCAGAGGTTTCATGATTAAGTACGTCAAATCAGCGCTCCATGCGCTGTTGATATGCTTGGAAACAGGATATCCGTACGTGTCATAAAAATGTCTGACAGCCTTATGGAATCGCGGTGTTTTCTCCATAAGCAGCTGTTCAAAAGCATTGGCTACGCATAATTGTCTGTTCACCATGATTTTATTGCCTTTGCGTACACCAAAACGCAGCGGCTTCACCAGCTTTTTGTGACCACGCAAAGATACGGTACACAGATAGTGTGCATCCACCTCCACTGGTGGTGGTGCTACTTCCATTGATAAAATCCAGTCACTTGTTTTGGTGAAAGCAAGAATCACACTGTTGGGTTGTTGTCCAAACAAACATAAAATCATCATTAATATTATAAAAATTGGAATCATTGCGACTAAAGCCACCCAAAATAAATTGGCACCTTTTAAAAACCAACTGTTCAAACGTTGCATAACCGGATTCGCGTAATTTAGGGTTGCCTGTTTCTCCGCCTTCTCCTTAACAAGTTTCACCATTAATTCTATTAAGTGGCACAAGAAGAGTATCGGAACTGTGCAGAAACAGACAATAAACACATAGTCATTACCATACAGACTCAATCCGTCCGGTCGTGCCCCGCATGCCAGCTGAATCATGCAAATGACATTCACCACTGCGCCAAGTAATGCACCACCCAGCAAAATCACTTCTGCCAACGGAGGCAGCACTCGTCTGCCAAATTTCAAAATCATATAACTGAAAAATCCCACTAGGATCAAAACAATCAAAGTGATTACATGCTCACTGCTAAACGGCTCATGTGCCCGTTCCATTCCGTATTTATTAAGCGCAATATCATAACTCGGCAATGCCCACAAACTATAACCCAGCAAAAAATAAACACTTCCTATAAAAAACGCAATGAATTCAAAAATTCCCTTTTGCTTCTTTTTAAGATAAAAAATAAAATCCAATATAATCAATACCAACGGTATCGCTATAATTAATAAGAAAATTCCCATCCCTATCAGTTCATTCATCATTTAACTAACCTCGCATCTACTTCCATGGTTTGTGTGTGCCTTATACATTTCAATATATTTTTTTACAACCGGACGGATAGGTGGCGAAATTTCCTCTAAATTTATGTCCTCTATATTCCAAAATTTCAAGTCTTCTACTTCCGATTCCTGCCGCACCAAAGTACCGTGATACTTTTTGCAGATATATATAATTTCTATATTGGAAACTTCATCCCCATTTGGATAAATGTAATGCACTTCCGGACCGGAATTGACCATGAAAAATTGCAATTCATCTGCAATAAGCCCCATTTCTTCAAACAGCTCTCGCTTTGCACAATCCTCCACTTTTTCATCTATTTCTATAGAGCCTCCCGCGTAACCCCACTTGTGATTATCCGTTCTTTTGCCCAAAAGAATCTGACCAGCATCATTTACAATAATAATACTTGCAGCACATTGCATTAATGTTTGGTGCCCAACAAGTTTTCGAAGATCCATAATATAATTTGCCATCATTACCCCAACTTTCTTGCCTTCTTAATAAAGTCCCTCGAAATTTTCTATGGACATAAGAACCCACGAATTGCAGCATTGGTCTCCTCCGGGAAGTCCCCAAAATAATTATGTCCTGCGTTTTGAATTTCCACTAACTGAGAATCTGAAAAGAATTTCTGCCATTGATACATTGACTTTTTGATATCTTTGATGTCATATTGTGCATAAATCAGAAGTGCCGGTATTGCGCTAAATTTGGATGCATCAGGAATCGTGAAATTTCTCCAAGCCGCTTTTTGCGTCCGGCAAACCAAGTTCCATGAAATTTTTTCCTCTTTGAATCGTTTTCGGTTTAACCAACAAAGCGACAAATTACCAATCCAACGTGTATAAAAAAAATACAATGGCGTACACAAAATATTTGTACTTCCTATGACCACTTTATCAATTCTCTCGGGACATACTTCCAACAGTTTTTTCACCGCAAGACCACCATAGGAATGGCTGACTAAGATTACCTTTTCATTTGGTGAATAGGTGTCCATTAAATCAATCATTAATTCAGCCGCATTTTCATAGCTGAAAAGACCACATTCCAAACTTTTCCCATATTCCGGTAAATCTATAAATAAACAATGAAATCCATCTAGAAAATCATGCTGATTAGCAAAAGATTCTGAACTTGTAAATCCTCCGTGAATAAACAGTACTAATGGTTGATTCATACTACCACTCTCGCTAAAATTCAGTTGATTCATATATACCTCTCATCAATAATATCTGCTGCCATTAGTATCTGCTTGTGTATCCAACCTAAAATATCTATATCTTCATTGGCAACGCTTTTTCAAATATTCAGTAAAAATGCTTTTGCACCATGTTTATTTAATGAAACAGTTACTGTTTCATCCATTTGCATTTGACTTCCGTCCCACAAATCTACACCACTGACTGTGTCATAGATTTCTAAGTCACTAAGTGGAATCGAAATAGTACTGTTTTGTTCGCCAATATTAAAGATTGCTACGTATTGTCCACCTTCTGCGTTTACTGCAGTCCAAAGAACATGTTCTACACCCTGGATTTCTTTGCGCCATACTTGGTGGGCATGGCGAGCATTCTTATGCATATCCAAAATAAGTTGATTGGTTAACAGACTCATCGTAAACTCATCAAAACCTGTCATTTCACCCCCGATAATCAAAGGAGAACGGAAAATACTCCACAAGATCATCATGGTAATTTGCTCATCCTGTGTAAATAAGGTTCTGTTTTGGGGATCATAGCACTGGCGGACCGGTCCAATCGGCAGCATATCCGCATCCGGCCAATTACCTGCGCCGGTATGAATGCTCCATTTTGCAGCACGCTCAAACATATCATATAATAATTCCCATTTATCCCAGAAATCATCGGTAATACGCCACATATCTGCAGTCTGTTTATATAATTCTGCCTTTTCCAGTATTGCAGGCCCCGGGGAGAGACTTAAAATCATATCCCTTCCACAACTGCGCAGTGTTTCACTGATTAAAATCATTTCTTCTTCCTCGTGAGGAAGTTCTCTGGCTATGTCATCACATTTAATAAAATCCACGCCCCAGAAAGCATACAATTCAAAGAGACTACTGTAATATTCTCTTGCACCTTCTTTATGGGAATCTACCCCGTACATATCCGTATTCCAACAACAAATACTTGCTGTTTTGGCAATGTCTCTGGCTGTCTTATCAGTCCCTAGCACTTTAGTATTGTTATGGACTGCCTGACGCGGAATGCCTCTCATAATGTGAATACCGAATTTGAGCCCCAGCGAATGCACATATTCCGCTAGTGGTTCAAAACCTTTGCCCCCTGCTGCCGAAGGAAATCTGTTTTCTGCCGGAAGAAGTCTTGAATATTCATCCATATTTAATTCTGTAAAGGGTATATACTCATTTGATCCGGCCAATGGCGAAGACCATTGAATATCAACGGTGATATACTCCCACCCATACTGTTTCAGATTCTGTGCCATAAACTCTGCATTTTTTCTGACAATCTCTTCTGTAACGGCTGCTCCATAGCAGTCCCAACTATTCCAACCCATTGGTGCTGTTTTGTTATTCATAATTTTCCTCCCGCAACAATATACTAATTAGGTATTTTTCTCATTATACTCTTTTTCCTTAAAGTTTCATACTATGGATATACATTTCCCCGTCAAAATGTTATTCTTAATATAGTAAAGGACTTCTATATGACATGGAAGACAGGTAAACTTAATGGCAATTAACAAGGCAACGCGTGCTGTACTAAAAGCACTTTCCTACGGCGAGATTCACGTAAATTCTTCCAGGGTATTTGCAAATATCAAGGCACTCGACCCGATGAAGCCATTTTACAAAACAATTGATACCAAGATTTATAATGGTGAACACGAAGTTCCCATTCGCATCTATATGCCCGGAGAGGATGTCTCTCCAACGAGCGGAATGAGCAGCAATACCCTGCCGGTTCTTTTATTTATACATGGGGGTGGCTGGATTACAGAAACGGTTGATAATTATGACAGAGTCTGTGCCGCTATGGCCAAGAATACCGGCCACGCTGTTGTCTCTGTGGGCTATCGTCTGGCACCCGAATTTCCTTTTCCCGCAGGTTTACAGGACTGTTATGCAGTTGCAAAAGCAATTTATACCAATCGCTTTTTGCTCAATATCGATCCTGAACGAATTACCTTAATTGGTGACAGTGCAGGAGGCAATTTAACTGCAGCAATTTCGCTCATGGCAAGAGACTTGGGCGAATTTATGCCAAAAAGACAGATTCTCATTTATCCTGCCCTAAGCAATGACTATTCCGAAAGTTCTCCTTATCCGTCAGTTACGGAAAACGGAACAGATTTTCTTTTAACAAGACAGAAATTGGTTCAATATTTAGACTTATATCAGAGTACGCCTAATGACAGGCAGAACCCTTATTTTGCCCCGCTTATTGAAAAAGACTTATCCAATCAACCGCGTACACTGATTCTGACCGGAGAATATGACCCACTTCGGGATGAAGGGGAAGCCTACGGCAAGAAACTATCTGATGCCGGTGTGGATGTTGAAGTGCATCGAATTAAAGATGCTCTTCATGGTTTTTTTGCATTAGGAATCAAGTATTTACATGTAGAAGAAAGCTTTAAAATCATTAATAAATTTCTAAAAGAGGCAGAAAGCTGTGTTTAGTTTGAAACGAGATCATTGGAGAAAATTAGATAATGCTGCCAAGATTTTTCCGGCAACCAGTAACCATAGGGATACGCGCGTTTTTCGTTTTTATTGTGAATGCAAGGATCCCATTGATGGTCATGCTTTACAACAAGCACTGGATCTCAATATTGAAAAGTATCCGTTATTCTTATCTGTATTACGCAAAGGTGTATTCTGGTTCTATATGGAGAAAAGTGATCTGAAGCCTCTGGTCAAAGAAGAAAGCGAGCTTCCCTGCTTGAACCTATATCTGCGGGATCAAAAGACCCTCTTATTTGAAGTTACCTACTATAAAAATCGCATTAATTTTGAAGTATTTCATGCTTTGACAGACGGAACAGGTGCCGGTCATTTTCTAAAGGAACTGGTCAAAAACTATCTGCTTTTCCGATATCCCGATGCAAATCTTCCCGATATTTCTCTGACAGAGCCAGACTTGACTGTACAGGATCAAGAATCAGACAGTTTTACAAAATACTATAAGCATGACCGCAAAAACACCTACCTCAAAACTAAATCTTATCAATTAAGTGTATTTATATCATAGTGCAACGCATCATCACACTCAATTGCAAAAATGCTGGCAAAAACATTCTTCATTTCTCCTGCATCATTCGGCATTTGCTGTGCCAACAAATCAATATCTGTTGTGGCTCTTGCATAATCACCCGAAAATAACGCATAGAGAAAAATGCCACCTTTTAAAGTGAATCGATTGGAATATTCCGAAATAGTAATTCGATATATCGTTCTTTCTAATCCGTATAATACCAATGCATCCTGCATTGTCTTTCCCGTATTCTTAGCCAAACTTTTCAGTCTGTCTTTTACTGAATTTGCATTTATCATACAAGTACTTCCAGATATGTTTTCATGATATCACTACACCTTATAATTTCCGCGTATCTGAGCAGTCTATTAATATTTCTATCTTTTCTGCGAAGATACGTGACCAGCACCTCTTTTGTCTCCTCAATACCAATCTTTTCTCTATAAGAAACAATATCAACCACAGTTTTTTCTATATCATAAATACGGAATTGATTTTTTCCTTCGTTCACAACAGATAGACCTGTTCCAAATCGCTCTTCCGAGAAATAGAAAACCGATATCTGAGGCCAATCAGGCATTGTAGATATTTTTGCTTTTCTCTGAATTGCTACATCTACTGAATCTGGTCTATAGGTTGTTAGATTATAATAAGCAGCTGCGCTCATGAGACAAATAATTCCCTTTGGCGCGTATGCAACAATATAGTAAAAATCTGATTCTTGCCCTTCATATCTAGCATTCTCATAATATTTTTTATTCAGTTTTATTAGGGATCCTTCATCAACCATCTGTTTGATTTTATAATGAGTAAACCCTGCTCTTTTCAGATTCTCTATCGAATATATCATCTGATCTAATGTTAGTATTCGTTTCTCTTCCATTCACATCACCTCAGTTCTATTGTTTCCATTCTCCAAATAATTATTTCAATATAATTAGGCACATATTATATTTTGCCGAATTACATTGAAATTATATATCGGAATTTATTTTATGTCAACAACAAACTTGAGCAATGACTCTCATCACTCATCTCGCTATTTTGCACAGATAACTCTCTACATAAAAAAGCCCGGTAAGATTTCTCCCACTGGGCTGTCGCTTTCATTCACTTTTGACAATATTATAATACCATAGACAACCCAAAATAATTGCAGTAGCAAGCGTTGCTATATAATTTTTTTCATTTCGCTACTACAATATAAATAAGTGCTTCTATGTAATAGTGTTGCTATTCTATCCTCTTTTATCATCCCGCACACATTACCTTTCTCACTTCGCACATGGTTTGCAAGCTTAACGTAGCTATTCCAACCCATGTATTTCTTCCTGCAGTTTTTCAAGAAACTCAAGAATCTCTTCAAACTCTGGTATATTTCTATATATCATATTCCTCATTGCCTGATAATCTTCTTGCAGTGCACTTAAAACAACTTCTCTCGGTAAGAGCTCAATGCTTCTCAAAGTTGCCGTTTCATAATGAGCACCCTTGGTATAATAAAACTTTTGCTTAAATGCAACATCCTTTTCCAATAATTCTTTTCTATCAAATGCATTTTCTTTTACCCATGAATTACCAAGATTATAAACATCATATAAATGTCTTGCATATCTGGCAGGCAATGTTTTTCCTTCTGGGAAGTTTGCAATTTTATGTAATATGGTGAGTTTTTCCCAGAAAGTTCTCTCAACATCGATAGTCAGAACCGATGTCTCTTTTTGCGAAAATATATCCGGATATTTTTCGGCTGCAAACGGAGTTACTGTTGTCTCGTGAGATGGCATCCATTCAGCCAATGGTCCAATCTCCAATCTTACGCAGGAACGCAGATACTCTGCTTCAAATATTTGCGGATAATAAAAATTAACCACCATCTCATCTTCTGTATCAACTGAAATCCATTCTCCGTCTCCCAGTTTTTCTTTCATTTCTAAATTCAACTGAGGAACCAATTCCTCTTTATAGAATTTTGCCGCTTCAGCGTTAATCTGCTTATTAAATATATCCTGCTTAGTGTTTGACCTTTCTTCCCAAGGATTTATCTCGTCATTAATAATTTTTCTCCAATCCAAAATCAAATCTATATCCTCGGAAAACCTTTCGATAACATGGTACGATTTAGATAAGCTTGTACCGCCTTTGAAAACAAATGCATCCTTATACTTACACTCATGAAACAAATGGTCCAGCATAAAACACACCCAAAAGTCTTTCTCAATTACATTAGGTTGCATTCCCATGGAAATTGCAGTTGCTTGAAACAATTCTGTTCTTTCTTTTATCTGTAATTTAGCAACTTCCTTCATTATTCAGCACACACCTTTCTGATTACTGCATATATCCATTCACTTACACCCGTTGCTTCCTCTAACATTTTTTTCTTCTCTGCTTCAGGCAGTCTATTTCTCAAACTTATAATAATACTGTCATCAATCCGCTCTTTTCCCAATGTCTTTAAAGCCTCAACAACCAAAGTGGTCGTCTCAGACATAAATGAGATCTCTCTGTTTGCACGGTGTTTAAAAGACAATGTTATATTATCCCACGAAAATTTTCTATAAGGTCCGTCACTGATATAGGACCAAACAACCGGAACCTGTGTAGATAGTCCCAGTTTATTTAATGCTACATCTCCGCACGGAGCAATGGTCCACCGAAAGCTCCTGGCAATAGCATATGCTATCGCATCGGGATTTGCAGGAATATACTCTTTAAGCAATTTACTAAATACCGGCTTTTCATACACTCCGTCCATAATTCTTCGTATATTCTTTTCATCAACCTGTCTTCCAAGACATTTTCTAACCGTTGTTGTTGTCGCGATATCCGTAAAATCCGATGTCAAAAAAACTGTTCCCGGTTCAGCCAACTCTATTCTCTTCTTTATTTCTATATAAATACCGCTTGCCATAAAACCACTCTCCTTATTTTGTCACGATTATTATATAATTTTCGTGACATTTTTTCAATAACGTTTTATGTATTATTTCAAAAAATTTTTAATTTTATTTAAGAATCCAATTTTTTTTAATAAATAGGCAAAGGGCATCACTCACACCCCTTCGCCAAATATAGACATTCTCAATTTTCTTTTAAGCATAATAATCATCAAACAAATTCCACTCCTGTTCAAAACACATGCTATCACAAATCCGTTTCATCGCTTTACCGGATTCAATTCCCCATTTAAATATCGCTGATGTATTTTTGACCGTATCATGATGCTTTGTATTTTTTGCCACCATTGGATTCATTATCTCGACTAATGCTTCACAATTAGTAGAATGGTTCTTGAGCATACAGAACAACCGTATTAGAACAGTACCGCAGCTCCGTTCATTTTCTCGGAATTGCTCAGCACATACATAGATACATGCTCATCCTGTATTGCATCATCTTCTGACAACAAGGCTTGCAGAAAATCTTCCATTTCTTCATCGCCCTGCATTTCGGGCAGATTACCAATAAACATTTCCTTCATAACCTCTTTCATCGAACGGAAGGTTGCAGGCAGTTCACGCAGGGTATTTTCCATGGCAAGGTCATGCAGCACTTCCTCATTTACACACAAGGTATCCTGATATCTGCACTTTGGCAGATATTCTAAGTAGAAATCCTTGTGTTTCTGTCCACTGAAAGTTACTTCTTGAGTAATCTCGCTACTCTTTGCACTTAACGCTGTATTTGTCATCTTCATGACCTCCTATTCAATTTTTTTACCACACCATAACAACAGAAAAGGACACTCTCCGTAGTTCTGGAAAATGTCCTTTTAATAGCACTAAACCTATTAAGTTTTTGATTAAGGTATTGCCTGTATGGTACATATTAGTCCATATTTGTCCATACTGACATAAAAATTTGATGTCAAATTGATGTCAAATTGCGGTTTTTACTACTTTGAAAGTGCTTCAAACCCGCATAAATACAGCATTCTATTTCTCCAAGTTCTTCATTGTCGGAAAC
>CAZNAP010000076.1:0-11637 GCA_964571145.1 uncultured Lachnospiraceae bacterium
GGTAAATATATATCAGAAATTTAGTATTACCCGTTACAAATGCTTAGATATATGCTACTTTTGTAAATGAGACGGGGAAAACAACTTAAATGCCCTTGTTTTACATGTGAATTATTTTGGATACAAGTGATAAACGATGAAATCAAGGACGAAAAGCGGGTAAAAAGCTTTGACTATGAGAAATTACCCTAGTTATAATTTGAATTAGCCAAAATTTTATAAAAAAGACAGGTAATTTGTGGAAGATAGGCAGAAATTACCCGTTTTTCTCAAACTATTAATCATAATATCAAAATACAGGATGCCATTGATAATTTAAAGGTGGTCTATCCGTAAACTGGCGATGTTCGGATAAGCACCGAGTGACTAACTATACAGAAAAGGAATGATTATATGGACATGTACATCAAGATATTAATCTTAGTAGGAATATGTTTAGTGACCGGAATCATAATCGGATTGATTATGACTGCCAGGAAACGTCGCGTAAAAAACGATGAATTTGAAGATATGGAAGGGCATGATTTTGAATATTATTGTGCTGACTTATTAGCGCAAAGAGGCTTTATAGAGGTAGAAGTAACCAAAGGCAGCGGAGATTATGGAATTGATATTCTGGCGGAGAAAGATGGGGTCACTTACGCCATTCAGTGTAAATGCTATGCAACACCTGTTGGGGTGAAAGCAATTCAAGAAGCTTACGCCGGGAGAGATTACTATGATCGAATGGTAGGGGCTGTTATGACAAATCAATATTTTACAACCCCGGCGGTGGAAGCCGCCAGGAAGTTGAAAATATTATTATGGGACAGAGGCTATCTGGACGAATTTTAACTTGTAAAAACAGAAGATTTTGTTTCGTCTAATTTCTGGGATTCTCTGATAATCTCATTAAAATCTGCAATCAGTTCAGCGGAGAGTTTATCTGCTGCCTGATAAGAACTTTCAGCCTTAGCAAAATTCTGAAGTTTAATTGCTTCTATTACATCTTTGCCAAATCCATGGAAACGACGGTGCTTGTCGCCAAGTCCTGCCCAAATTGCAGAAACCGCTTTATTTTGTGGTTTCATAGCATAATAGAAATGTCCGAAAGCGCACTTGGTATCATCGGTCTGAAGCGGTGTGCATTTTTTATGCTCTACCATTGTCTTTAATGTTTGAAGCCATTTCTGGTGTGCTAAAATAGCGTTTTGTACAGTATTGATAAATACCTGATTATCCAACATATAAAATACATCCTGTACCATATCGCCCATAAGTTTCGCTGAGTCATCCAGCTCTTTCTCGATTACCGGTACGGGTTTCATGCTGTTCTTTAATTCTTCGGATACTTTTTCCAGGCTTGACGATTGTTTACTTAAAATTTCACACTCATCATTTAATTTGCTCATTTGATTCTGCACATTGGTAACGGCACTGAATATTTCTTCACCCGATGCCGCAACTGTGGTAATTGCATCTGTTATATCTGCTACGCCCGCTTCGTTTCTGGTATTATTTTCCAGCACTTTAGTCAAATTCCCCTGCATCTCACCAAGTTCTTCTACTGTTTTATCAAGACTCTCGCAGCTCATAGAAGATGCTTCTCCGATTTGTGTAACCAGACCTTCCATGTTTGCAGTGAGCTGTTTGGTTTCATCTGCCAAATTTCTGATTTGTTCAGCAACTACGGCAAAGCCCTTGCCTGCTTCCCCTGCTCTGGCAGCTTCAATAGATGCATTAAGCGCCAGCATATTTGTTTGTGCTGAAATAGAATTGATTCCCTGAATGACCTCATTCATATTTTTCAGTACATCCATAAGCTGTTGCATATCACGCTTCATATCATTAGAATTATGTATTGTACTGGTTGATTTCTCTACAATAATCTGTAGCTCCTGCCCGCTTTCACCCATTTCAGTTTTAATACGGCCTGCTTCAGAAGCAACCTGCGTAATGGTCTGGGTAAAGTTCTCATAAGCACTTACCACTTCATTCATATTCTCTTCTGTTATTTCAGAAGCTTCGACCACACGGTCAGAAATATCTTTAATTTCTTCACTGATTGTTGTCATCTTGTCTGTGCTGTCATTCATGGCCAAATCCAATGCACTGATTTTCATCACCGAACCCAACACGCCATTTACGACCTGTCCAAAATTTTCACGTCCATTTTGAAGGCGGTTTTGAATCTCTTGTGCCTCTGTATTCTTTTTGCCTTCTACCGGTATCATTTTTGCAATGTTATATAGTATTTTTTGATTTCCCATATTGATGACCTCCTGTCTCAATTTTGTCTTCTTATCATAACAGATTTGCTACTGATTATCTATTTATTTCAGCATAGATTTTATTTTTCTGCAGACACTTTTTCTTGCCTAAATTATTTAAAATTAATCGAAAAAGAAAATTCGATATCTTTTTCAGCACTGCTATGATATTTTTCTTCCACATCAGCTCCCCAGCTATCAATACCACCTACGCCTCTTACTGCTCCATAAATACACAATACTGTTCTGCGTGGTATCGGCAACTCCTCTTGGTGAGTTGCATTTTCTAACTCACTTGCTGTATAAGGCAGACAGGAAAATGCCAGTCCATTTAAATTAAACCGTAAGCTCTTATCTGCATTATCATCACAACTGTTATTTAAACTGTTATTTCTTATAATCTCCAGCCAATTGGTATCCATATGCATACCACAATCCTGCGGCACCAGATAAGGTGTTACCGGCAAACCCTCTACTTCATAAATTCCATGAACCCCTCCGGCTTTTCTATCAGGATATGTTTCTCCTGACAAACCTTCATATCTAAACCGCTTCGCACAGGTGGGCATAATGAATCTCATTCCCAAAACCGGGAACTCTGGCAAATTCTCTTTTCCAAAGTAATGAATCTTAGTTTTGATAACACCCGTTGTTTCCACTAGATAAGATACTTCTACTGTGGTAGCTGGTTGTGTCACTGTTTCATAGGTGTAAACAATCTCCACTGTCTTGGCATATTGTTCTTCTCCTAAATACTGATTATTATCAGGTCCACGAAAAGAGCAGTTCTCTTGTCCGTCTACAAACACTTTGATATTGGTACATCGAATAAACTGGTCTGCTGCCAACCACATACCACTTCTTAACGGGAATTTATTCCCCCTGTCATTATCTGTCGTTGCCCGCCAGAACGTAGGACGGGGTACACGATACAACCATTCTTTGCCCTGCCAAACCAGAGATTCCAATCCGCCTGCTACATAAGAGAAAATATAACTAAATTCTTTTTCTCCACCATAAACACCCAGGGAACAATCTCCATAAACAATTCTATTCCTTTTATTGGTGCAATCCATAATAATACCTCACTTCCTGCATAGCCGGTTTTTCTGTTCGGTCGGCAAAAACGATTCCATTTCCCGAAAATTCATAATCGGAAGGTCGGTCATCAAAATCTCCCCCATAACGAAGTACTTTCTGCCCAGTAACCTCATCTATAACCTGAATTGCCTGATCTATATAATCCCAAATGAAACCGCCCTGAAACATTTCATATTCCTCCAGTAGTGCAATATAAGAACCCATTCCTCCCAAGGAATTTCCCATGTCATGCATATATTCACATAGAATAAATGGTTTCTTGGGATGATTATCTAAATACTCCCGAATTTGCTCCGGATAAGCATACATGCGGCTTTCCACATCTGAAATCATATTTTCATAACTTCTGTTATTTACTACACCTTCATAATGTACCAGCCGTCCGTCTGCTTTATCTTTAAAGAAGGTATTCATGCTCTCTATATTGTCTCCTACATAGGATTCGTTCCCTAAAGACCAGAACAAAACAGATACATGATTCTTAAAGCATTCAAAGTTGGTTCTTGCTCTGTCTAAAACCACTTCCTTCCACTCCGGTATGCTTCCCGGTACATTCCAAGAAGGCTCTACTGCACCCTGCTTCATCCATGAGCCATGAGATTCAAGATTAGTTTCAGACATCATATAAATCCCTGCTTCATCACACATGTAATACCAGGGTATTTGATTCGGGTAATGACAGGTACGAACAGCGTTAATATTGTTGTGACGGAATACTTGCAAATCGTATTTCATATCTTGCAATGAGATACATCTTCCGCTGTTTGCACTCCATTCATGGCGGTTAACTCCATTCAGAATCAGCCTCTTTCCATTTAAGTAAATCACCTTATTTATTATTTCAATTCTTCTGAATCCTATGGGATACGTCACTATTTCAATGAGCTTACCCTTCGAATCCAGGAGCTCAATTTCTAATACATATAAGTTAGGTTGATGATTGTCCCATGGAGTCACTTTCGGAATTTGTACGTCTTTTATTTGAATGATATCAGCATAGGGCATTGTTTTTTGATAACAGGTGTATTCATCCTGATTCTTAAGACAAATGCTTACCTCACCCTGATATTCCAGAATGGATGAAAGCTTTAAATCAAGGGCGAAAATACCTGTTTCATTATCTTGCATTAAAGCGGGCTTGGCCCACACATCCTCTACATGCATTTCTGGTTTTGCATATAATGTCACATTTCGAAAAATACCAAAAAAGCGGAAGAAGTCTTGGTCTTCCAGAAAAGCAGCTGTGCTGCGTTTATGAACTTCCACTGCCAAAAGGTTATCCTTTTCCCTAATAAACGGAGTTACATCAAATTCAGAAACTGTAAAACTGTCTTCGGCGTACCCAACAAAGTTGCCGTTCAGCCAGACATACATCGATTCTTCCACACCTTCGAAGCACAATAGCAAGCGTTTTTTTAATTGCCCAGTCTGTAAATCAAACCTTCTCAGATAAGAGCCTACCGGATTATAAGACGCTTCACTGAACATACCTGGTTGTCCGGTTGTGTCTCCCAAACTATACGCAGGTCTGCGATACACATGGCCCTCCCATGGGTACATGGTATTAATGTAGTGAATTTGATCATAGCCTGCCATCTCGATGTGGCAAGGTACTACTATCTCATTAAATTGATTTGCGTCAAAGTCTTCTTTATAAAAATCTGTCGGCCGTTCTGCTGCATTTCCACTGTAACAAAATTTCCAG
Organism: uncultured Lachnospiraceae bacterium; assembly: GCA_964571145.1. Classification (GTDB taxonomy): domain Bacteria; phylum Bacillota; class Clostridia; order Lachnospirales; family Lachnospiraceae; genus Suilimivivens. The sequence continues at coordinate 5,056 of CAZNAP010000076.1, forward strand.
CTTCCATTTAATGACTGCGCCAAAGAATTTTCTTTTTTCAACATTTCTTCTCGGCTGCAATAAAACAAATGGTCACTGTGTGCTTCCAACTGATTCACTCTAAATACTTCTGGGTTATCCAACCATTTTATATCCGCTTGCTTTACATGGGTCATAAATGTCTCCTTCTTAAAAAGTATGGATTAATTATAACTTAATTCCCTTTTCATCACAATCTATTTATCGGTAATCTATTTATCGGTAATATTAGTCACTCGGTGCTTACTCAATTCCGTCTTGTGAAATGCAGAGAATAATTCTATAATCATAATGTGAATACTTAAACTAAACCACGAATCGGATAAGCACCGAGCAACTAACAGACAATGAATGGAGGCAGTATGATTACTCAGGAAGTGAATACAATCGATGAATTACTTCAGTTCGTAAACAGCTTATACAAGAAACATGGGTTACGACTTTGGTATCGAGGAGAAGAAAACGCAGACTTAACACTGGTTCCTTCTATACACAGAAGCCAAAAGCGTCTGGATGCAGAGCGTTATATCACAAATGAATTTTATATCCGAGCGAAACAAATACTAAATAATCCTCCTGAAAAGCACAATTATGCAGGTTGGGTATCCTTAATGCAACATTACGGCCTGCCCACCAGAATGCTGGATTGGAGTCAATCCCCTCTCATTGCCGTATTCTTCGCAACAGAAACCTATCAAAAAACCTCTAAAATGGATGCTTGTGTCTGGGTTCTGGCACCGGGACTTCTTAACGAGAAAGAAGGCTTCGGTAACTGTATTTATCCGATTGATGCTGACACAACTCAGGAAATGCTCTTACCGGCTTTTAAGCACAATCATCATAATCCTGATTTGCGAGATAAAATACTGGCTTGTTGTTCCACAGAAAACAATCAACGAATGTACGCCCAGCAATCCAACTTCACCGTACACAATTCCTTGCAACGCCTGGAAGATATTTGCGATGAAAATATGCTATACAAAATTATCGTTCCCCACTCCAGAAAAAAATATTTTATTGAAAGTCTACGCGTATTCGGCATTACGGAAGGCTCTGTATATCCCGACCTTGACCATATTGCTAACGACTTAAAAGATTCCTACGATATTCGATAATTTACTAAAATCCGACTTATACAAATCAGTCGACAGAAAGGTTTGACAATCCAAATGAAAATTATACTAAAAAATTTAACCAAAAAATTCCCCAGTCGCAATAAGAAGATTTCTGACGAAGTGATTGCAGTCAATGACTTTTCCTTTGAGATACCTGATGGCATGCTCGTAGGGCTACTGGGACCTTCAGGTTGTGGAAAAAGTACGGTACTAAATTTAATTTGTGGTCTCCTGAAACCTACTGACGGCAGAATTTTCTTTGGAGACGAGGATGTAACCGGTATTCCGGCTGAAAGCAGAGGTGTGGGACTGGTATTTCAAAATTATGCTCTTTACCCTCATTTGACAGTTCAGGAAAATATCCGATTTCCTCTTGAAAATCTTAAAGGAGCGGATAAGCTTACCAAAGAAGAAATGCAGAAACGTGTATACGAAGCTGCTTCCCTTGTGCAAATTGAAGAATTAATGGAACGCAGGCCTAATGAGTTGTCCGGAGGTCAGCAACAACGTGTGGCAATTGCCCGTGCTCTTGTTAAAATGCCAAGAGTTCTGCTCATGGACGAACCTTTATCCAATTTGGACGCACGGCTACGACTGCAAACCAGAGAAGAAATCCGGAAAATTCAAAAGAAAACACAAATAACAACTGTTTTTGTAACGCATGATCAAGACGAAGCCATGAGTATTTCCGATATAATAGTAGTTATGAAAGATGGTATTGTTCAGCAGATTGGCAAGCCACAGGACGTTTATGATCATCCTGTTAATCTTTTCGTGGCTAAATTTTTGGGTACACCTCCCATTAATGTATTTACCGGAGAAATTAAAAATCAGAAGTTATACATCGGCGAAGATGCCATTATGGATGTTAAAGATATTCCCGATCAGGAAGCTTATGTGGGTATTCGTCCGGAAGGATTTATCCTTCAAGAAGACGGTCCTCTGCATTGTGACTTAAGCAGAGTAGAAGTACTTGGGCGAGATATTAGTATCGTATCTACTAACCCACACTCGGAGAATCCTATTATTCGTTCCATTATCGATGCGGAACATCTGGACAGCCTGCAAACTGATACCGTAAACTTTGCAGTGAAACCCAGAAAAGTATTTCTCTTTAATAAGGAAACAGAAGGAGGAATTTATGGAAAAGAATAATTTTAAAAGCTGGCTTTACTTAATTCCGGCCATTCTTTTTCTGGGTGTTTTCATGATTTACCCGCTATTTGATGTCTTCGTATACTCCTTTGAAGAGGGCTACAACTTTGCATCGCAAACCTTCTTCGGGATTGGACTATACAATTATTCGTATGTACTTCATGACCCTTATTTTTTACAAGCAGTCATTAATACTTTTATTTTAGTGATCATTACGGTGCCCATTTCCACTGGACTGGCTTTACTTATTTCTATGGCGTTAAGTTCGATTAAACCGCTGAAAGACCTTTTCCAAACAATTTACTTTCTTCCTTATGTAACTAACACACTGGCAGTCGGTCTGGTGTTTATGATTTTATTTAAAAAGACGGCTTATTCCGACGGCTTAATTAACTTATTGATCAATTTATTTGGGGGCGGTTCTGTGGATTTCATTGACGGTCCCTACTGGGCAAAAATGTTTGTACTGTGCTTTTATACCATTTGGGTGGTTATGCCTTTTAAAATTCTGATTTTGACCAGTGCACTGGCCGGCGTTAATCCGATTTACTATAGTGCAGCGAAAGTGGACGGAACCTCGAAATTCAGAATTTTTAAGAAGATTACATTACCTATGATTTCCCCCATGATTTTCTATCTGGTCATAACCGGATTTATAGGAGCATTTAAAGCCTATAGTGATGCGGTAGCACTTTTTGGAACTGACCTAAATGCTGCCGAAATGAATACAATCGTAGGCTATGTTTACGACATGCTCTATGGGGACAGCGGCGGTTACCCGTCCTATGCTTCCTCTGCAGCAATTATTTTATTCATGATTGTATTGACCATTACCTGTATTAATCTGTTGGTTAGTAAAAAACATGTATACTATTCATAAAAATTGATTTGCATCTACCAACAAGAAAGGCTGACAAGATAAATGGGACAAAAACAAATTGATTACGACAAACTTCAAAAGGCTGCCAACGACCGTCAAAAACTTCGCAATGTAATTATCTACGCTTTTCTTACCTTGTGGGCTATTGTGGTTTTATTTCCTTTTTACTGGATGCTCTTGACTTCTATTAAAAGTTATAGTTCCTATAACGCAGAGCATATTCCTAAATTTATTACCCTATCACCTACTATGCAAAACTATCTGGATGCGTTTACCACTGTACCTCTTGGGCGCTATCTGCTCAACACACTCATTTTTACGTTGGTTACCACAACAATTATGCTGATTGTTATTATTTTAGCAGCTTTTGCCTTCGCAAGACTGGATTTTAAAGGTAAAAACCTTGTTTTTACTCTTTTCCTGTCCTTAATGATGATTCCCAACGAATTGGTTGTCATTACTAATTTTGCTACCATTACCAATCTGGGCATGCGTAATACCTTTACCGGTTTAATTCTCCCTTCCGTAACATCTGTTTTCTATATTTATTTACTGAGAGAAAACTTCGCCCAAATTCCGGACGAACTCTATTATGCCGCAAAAGTGGACGGTACATCTGATTTTCGTTACCTACGCAGAGTTATGATACCCATTTGTAAGCCTACATTAATTACGATTGTTATTTTAAAAGTCATTGAATGCTGGAACTCTTATGTTTGGCCTAGACTGATTACCGATGATGCCAATTATTATCTGGTTTCAAATGGTATTCAGGAAATTCGCGAGAACGGATTCGGACGCGAAAACATTCCTGCCATGATGGCAGCTGTAGTGGTTATTTCCGTACCGTTGATTGTATTGTTCCTGATTTTCCGCAAAAAAGTCATGGCCGGCGTTGCAAGAGGAGGTACAAAGGGATGATAAAACTATACCGTAGATTATCTTTATGTTTGATTCTCGGAGCTGCCATTATGACACTTGTGGGCTGTCATGGTTCTAAAGGACTTGCTGCATTTACTGTTCCGGAGGAATTTGACACCTCCCAAAGTTATGAAATTACTTTTTGGGCTAAAAACGATACCAATAAAACACAGACCGATATTTATAAAAAGGCAATCTCTGATTTCCAAGAACTATATCCGAATATTACGGTTAATCTGCGTCTTTATACAGATTACGGGAAAATATATAATGACGTTATTACCAATATTTCCACCAATACCACGCCCAATGTCTGCATTACCTATCCTGACCACATCGTTACTTATCTGTCCGGCGTTAATGTTGTGGCACCTCTGGACGAACTTTTTACAGACGAAAAGTATGGATTGGGTGGAAGTGAACTGAAGTATGACTCGCCCAAACAAGAGGAGATTATTCCAAAATTCCTTGGCGAATGCGCTTTCAGTGACCACTATTATGCAATTCCATTTATGCGTTCCACGGAAGCCTGCTATGTAAATAAAACTTATGTAGAAGCTTTGGGCTATACCCTTCCTGATGTGCTTACTTGGGATTTTATTTGGGAAGTTTCAGAAGCGGCAACCGCCCAAAACAGTGATGGAACCTTTGCAGTGAATGGCCAACAGGTTATGATTCCTTTTATCTATAAATCCACAGATAACATGATGATTCAGATGCTAAAGCAACAGAATGCCGGTTACTCTACCACAGATGGCGAAATCAACATCTTTAATGATACTACCACCGAATTGCTGTATAATATCGCGGAGCATACAAAATCAGGTGCCTTTTCCACCTTTAAAATTTCCAGCTATCCTGCCAATTTCTTAAATGCAGGCCAATGTATCTTCGCCATTGACTCTACAGCAGGTGCCACCTGGATGGGTTCAAACGCGCCACTGATTGATATCAGCGCCGATGCTCTGGTAGATTTCGAAACAGAAGTAATGATGATTCCACAATTTGATACAGCCAATCCACAAATGATATCTCAAGGACCTTCGGTTTGTATCTTTAATAAAGCAGATTCACAGGAAGTGTTGGCTTCTTGGTTGTTTGCTCAGTACCTACTAACCAATGAAGTTCAAATAGCCTATGCTGAAACCGAAGGGTATGTACCCGTTACCGCAAAAGCGCAGAATTCTGCAGACTATCAAGATTATTTATCCCGTAGCGGAGAAGATAACAGTCGATATTATGATGTGAAACTAAAAGCTTCCTCCCTTTTGCTGGAACATATGGATGATACCTTTGTGACCCCTGTCTTTAATGGCTCCGCATCCCTTCGAGATGCTTCCGGTCAATTGATTGAAAATGTGACGAAATCCACTCGTCGAAACGAGACTGTGGATGATGCTTACATGCAAAAGCTTTATGGTGACATCACGGCTCTTTATCATCTGGATCAGCGCAGTGCTTCTTCTATGGATAAGCAAGAACTGGGCAAGCTGCCTTACACCGCTGTGATTCTTCTATCAATACTGGTTTTGACTTGGATTTTAATTCTTTCTTATGTATTATTGGAAGCTGCCAAACGGCGAAAAAAGTCTAAAATGAAATAAATTGATTGATTTACTGTAATTTTAGGGTATAATAACATTGTTCCAAAAAATTTCTAATTAGAGGAGAAAAATTATGAAAAAGACAATTGCACTATCTATGGTTCTTGCACTCACATTGGCTTTAACCGCTTGTGGTCAATCCAAAAGCACTGATGTAAACGCAAAATCTGAAGGCGTTATGACCTATGAAGAATATGCTGCTGCAGAACTCGATTCTGAGGTTGTTATCGAAACCTTCGTTCAGGCTAAACAGTCTTGGTGGGATAACAAAGCTACTCTGTATACACAAGATGGCGACGGTGCTTACTTCATCTACAACATGACTTGTTCAGAAGAAGACTACGAGAAGCTGGTTCCCGGAACCAAAATCAAAGTAACTGGATATAAAGCTGAATGGTCAGGCGAAATCGAAATCGCTGAAGGCGCAACCTTCGAAATTATGGAAGGTAACTACATAGCACCTGCAACAGATGTTACTGATCTTCTTGGAAAAGACGATTTAATCAATCATCAGAACAAATTTGTATCCTTTAAAGGTCTGACAGTTGAATCTGCAGGCAAGGATGCGGATGGCAATGATGTAGCTTTCCTTTATAACTGGGATGGTTCAGGCGAAGAAGGCAGTGACCTTTATTTTAATGTATCTTTAAATGGCCAAACATATTCTTTCACAGTTGAATCTTATCTGTGTGACGCATCAAGTGATGTTTACTCAGCTGTAAAGAATCTTCAGATTGGCGATACAATCGATGCAGAAGGTTTCCTTTACTGGTATGAAGCAGTTAATCCTCACATTACCGCTGTTACTGTGAAATAATTGATTTAATTCAAAACTAATCGGGTAGGAGGTAAATAATTAATTTATTTACCGTCCTCCCACACCACCGTG
>CAZNAP010000077.1:0-11471 GCA_964571145.1 uncultured Lachnospiraceae bacterium
CACGGTGGTGTGGGAGGACGGTAAATAAATTAATTATTTACCTCCTACCCGATTCGAGTTGCATTTCATGTTATATACTTATAAAAGTATATCTTTACTCAGCCCAAGCCAGGGCTTCTTCCAATGTATCGGCATCCAGTATGTTCAACATGAAGTCAGTATATTCAGAAGCTTGTGGGGTATCAATGTAGGTAAATACATCTAAGATAAACTTGTCAGTATGGTCAAATTCATAAATGCCAAAGGCCAAGCCTTGAGCGACTTCTTCCTTTGCATCTGTTTGCCGATTCATAATAAAAGCATCTACATAGGGATTTGCATCAATAATTAAATAGCAATAGGCAAAAGCAGCAGCCTGAAGTTTTTCGCCCGTAGTAGAGGAGAAACCAAGTTCCGTTACAGTGATACTTCGTACATTCCCGGAGCGGTCAAGGTATTCTTTTTGACTCAGGAAATCTGTAGCGGTGCTCAGGTTCATAATCGTAAGTACCGGTGCATTTATAGACTTGTCATAGTCACCGGTCCAATAATTAACACGGGTTAGCGGATCGGGGTAAGGATGAATGGCCAGACCCCAGTCATAATTGCCTTTTTGGGTAGCAGCAGTATTAATGGCAGTAATAAGGTCTTTGGCGTTGAAATACTTATTGTCATTTTGATTATTATTCCAATAATGGTCTACACTAAAGTACACTTTGGCGTTTGCATAATTGCTTTTAATCGCATTGTAGAAAATGCGTAGGGATTTCTCATATTGTTCGGCATAAAGATTAATATCAGTAGTGTTCATATAATTCCAGACGGTACGTTGATTAATCTCATTGGATATAACCCAGCTGGAGACAAGGCCGTGTTCACCTCCGCTATACCGTGCAGCCAAAAACGAAGCAACTGCTTCGAGGTGTTTGCAGCCATTTTCCTCAGCAGTATTAAAAGCATAATAGAACGCACCAGAACGATTAACACGTGCCAAAGGGTGAATCATGTCAAGATTCGTTTCATTCCAGTCATTCAGGATTATAGCTGTGGAAAGCATACCGGAATTTGTCAAGTAGCTAAAGAGATTGTCATAGCTGTCAATGGTGGCACCATTAAAATAGTAAGTGGTTCCCTGATAGTCATAAGAAATAGTGGGGAATTTTTTGTCCGATGTTTCGCCCAGTATCAAAAACAAGGGAATATTATAAATCGCGTGCTGAACACCAAGATCAGTGAGCAATGGGGTGCCAAGCATTTGCGGGTCCAGCAACAGTCCTTTTTTGGAAGTTGCGTTGGGATAACTATCTTGATTTTTGGCAATTACTTCCGGATTAGTAATGTAATGTCCGATTGAAATTGGAATGTATTTATCGTTGACTAGAAGTGCAGGAACAAATTCGTTAAAAAGGTATTCATCATTATAAGCAAATTGGAATTGACTGTTTTGATTCTTTAGAACCTCAGCAATCGGTTCTTTGGTTAGAGTGTCCGATTTCTCCCAGACATCCATGCGAAATAGATACAGATAGGCATCATCACTTTGCGGAATAGCAGGCATGGAAAGGGAGAGAGTAACGGTTTTTTTGTTCTGCTCAATAGAAACTAAGCAGTCCGTTATCTCAGCATACTCGGCCAGTTCCTTTTGATCCAGTGTAACGGTTCCGGTGGTCAATTCTTGGAGGAGTGTTTCCTGATCAGAAGTTGTATTATCCATAACAGGAGCTGCTGTTTTGGATGTGTAGCTGCAACAGGATAAGGCGAAAATACATAACAGAAGACATCGTTTGAGTGTTGCGCAAGAAGGTAGTTTGGGTGTGGGCATAGGCTCTCCTAAGGTTTGATATAGGTTACATTAATAGAAACAGAAGGAGGAGTTTTCGTGGAATGATCCACTACAATTTTTTTAAGTTTTGTATACAAAGCGTCATAGGTATTTGTCGTTACCTGTTCAAAACGCCAAGAAGCATTGTCTGTGGGAAGCGCAATACACTTTTCAGTAGCGCCGTAGTCGGCAATTTGGCCGGCAGCTTCTTCGCTCCAGACATCTCCATTTGCGCAATAGTCATCTAATGTCAAGATGACAGAATTCGTGATTTCTTTCATAGCTGAGGTAACGATGCGAGGAGAAAGCTGACTTTGGTTCACATCAACACCGATTAGTTTGCCATCACAAAGGTCGGCAGCAGTCAAAACAGATTCATAAATAGCACCACCACAGGAAAAAATGATTTCGGTTCCTGACTGGTACCATTCCTGTGCACGTTTCGTAATTTCGTCATTGGGGTTAAACGTATTGCTATACCAGTAGTTAACATCAATTTTGGCTTCAGAGTCTGTAAATAAAGCGGCATCATTGATTCCCTGCAGATAACCGTAACCGTAACGGACAACAGAAGGTAAATCTTCTCCGCCAATAAAGCCAAATTTAGTATAGCCTTCCAGAACTGCCATATAGCCGGCCAAATAACCGGCTTCTTCTTCCTTATAGGTAATACAGTGTACATTTTTGGATAAAGAAATTTCCTTGCCGGAAGCATCAACAGGTACACCGTCCAACAAAAGAAAATCAATATCCGGATAATCGTCTTGTAGTTCTTCTATGACTGTTTGAAAATTTGAACCGGCACAAATTAAGAGTTTGGATCCGGAAGAAATGGCATCTTCGATTGTTTTTTTGTAAGCGACATCAGAATTGCTGGAAGCACTATAATAGGAATAAGAAACACCTGCAGACTGCGCATAGGCTTTGGTACCTTCATAGGCTGCTTCATTGAAGCCATGATCCATGATGCTGCTGAAATCGGTAATCAGTGCTACTTCGCCACCTGTTTTCTGATAATCTTGAAAATAATCATCAGAAGAAATGGATGGAGCGTCTGCACTTAGTGCCGGATTCGAGATTGGCGGCAACGCAGCTGCTTTTTCAGTTGCTGCAGGCACATTCTGTTTGCATCCCGCAAGCAGTGTCACGATTAGTAGGAAAAGAAGTATTAACTTATATTTTTTAGCAATGATCATCGATATTTTCCTCTTTTGTTAACGACTTAACTAGTATTATTGTAAAGGATAATCGTGTTTCATTCAAAAAGGAATGGAAATATGGGCAAAAAAGTATTATAGTATTAGTGAAGCGCAGAATGACTAAAATGTAATAAATCTTTCATGTAAGATGAATCGAGGAATAAAGTGAGGGCACCAAAATATAGCAAAACTAATATTACAACAACATTAAATATGGCTTGGCCGGCTATGGCAGAGTCTTTTTTTTCAGCATTTGCCGGATTGGTAGACTCTTTTATGGTAAGTTCTCTGGGCTCTGGTGCAGTGGCAGCAGTGGGCTTGACCATGCAACCCAGAATGATGGGACTGGCACTTTTCTTTGCAATCAATGTGGCAATTTCAGCACTGATAGCCAGAAGATGTGGTGAAAAAAAGCAGGATGATGCCAATCGAATTTTATATACAGCGGTTCTTTTTATTGTGTTTGCTGCAGCAGTAATCAGTGTAGTGGCGGTTGCATTTGCAAGTCCGATTATGCACTTATGTGGTTCTACACAAGAGACACATACAGGAGCAGTTGATTATTTTAAGATTGTCATGGGTGGTATGATTTTCAACTGTATTCAAATGGGAGTCAATTCGGCACAACGCGGTGCTGGCCGAACCAGGATAACCATGAGAACAAATATGACTTCTAATATAGTAAATATTGTGTTCAATTACTTACTGATTAATGGACATTTCGGTTTTCCCGCATGGGGAATTAAAGGCGCAGCTTTTGCTACAGTTTTGGGAACAGTGGTGGCTTTCGTTATGAGTATTGCATCCATATCTGGGAAAAAGGGATTTATCAGCATTCCCTATATTATTGAGCATAAAATCAAACCGGCTATGAGTGCGGTGGGTAATTTGGTTAAGATAGGATATAGCGTGTTCTTTGAACAGTTACTGATGAGAATTGGCTTCGTCATGACTGCGGTTATGGCAGCAAACCAGGGAACAGATGCAATGGCAGCACACCAGGTGGCTATGAATATTATGGGTCTGTCGTTTGCTTTTGGAGATGGACTGCAAGCGGCAGCAGTTGCTTTGATTGGCAAAAGCCTGGGGCAGGGCGATGAGAAGCTGGCCAAAGAATTTGGAAGCATTTGCCGAATGATAGGAGGAATTATTTCTGTTTGTCTGGCAGTCATATATTTCTTTGGAGCTAGAGGCTTGTACAGTCTATTCTTCGTAGAAGCCAATATTGTGACAATTGGCGTCAGTATTGTGAGAGTCATTATTTTAGTAGTGGTATTCCAGATTGGGCAGGTGGTATATATGGGGTGCCTGCGCGGAGCGGGAGATACTCTTTATACAGCAATAGCCTCAACAATCAGCGTGTCCATTATCAGAACAGCAGGTTCCTATTTCTTTGGATATGTGCTTCATATGGGCATTGTGGGAATTTGGTTAGGGGTGTTGGCTGATCAGATATCACGTTTCATTTTTGCGTCACTTAGATTCAAGGCAGGAAAATGGACTAAAATCAAGATATAGCCGTGTAAGCATCGAGTAACTATGAGAGTAACTAGAGAAAAAAGAGTGACAGAAAAAAATTAGAGGTATATAATGTATAAGGTTTAAAACCAATTACAATAAGAGAGAAAGCGTAGCCACTAAGTGGCTAAACGGAGGAGAAAAGAATGAAAAAGTTACTAATGATGGTATGTGTTGGCGTAATGGTAAGTATGTTGGCAGGATGCGATGATGAGGAAACAAGCAGATTGGCAGCATCATCCGATGGTGATTACATGGATGAGGAATATTCAGAAGAAGAATATTCAGAAGAAGAATATGTAGATGAAGGTGAATCAAACGGAGATCTGGCAGCAGAAATTGAAACATTTTCGGATATATATGCAGGTGATTATGGAAACGGAAATGAGTTATTAATGGCTTTTAAGTCTGATTCAAATGATGCTGTTATTATGATTTACAATTTGGATAAACAGGAATTAAGTTATTTTAATGCTGGAACAGTTTCTGGAGATGCAGGAGAACTGCAGACAGTTAACGGTTCAGCAGAATATCCATTCAGCTTTACAATTGCAGAAGTAACTGAGGACTTACAGGAAATGGTAGTTACCTTTGAAGAGGAAGATTGTGGATGTACAGTGAACGCAACAGATACAAACTATTTCAAAGAGGTATGTTCCTCACTTGGAATGATGTAAAGAGCTGTAATAAGCACCGAGTGACTAACTAAAAAATACAAATGAGGTGGGCATAGATGAAGAAATTTTTGAAATGGTTTTTAATTGTCATAGCAGTATTATTAGTTTTTTTCCTTTTGGTAGGAATGTTTTCTGAGGATGAGGAAGGTGGTGAATCCCCTTCAATAGATATGGTTGAAGAGGACAGTGAACCATCTTTGGAAAACGAGGATGATATTGAGAATCTCGAAAATACGCCTCGCTATGCCCTTGAAAATACTGAGTATAGCACAGACGATACATGGGCTATTTATTGGTATCTGTGCGGAAGTGATTTGGAAAGTGAAGGCGGTGCAGCGACAGCCGATTTAGAAGAGCTGATACAAGTAACCCTGCCTGAAAATGTGCAGGTCGTAATTCAAACAGGAGGCGCCTATTCTTGGGAGAATGATTCCATAGATTCAGAATCTTTGGGAAGATATCTTTATGCTGGAGATGAGTTGCAATATTTGGAAAGTCAGAGTATGGCCAGCATGGGTAAGGCAGATACGTTACAGGATTTCTTGGAATTTTGTAATGAAAATTATCCAGCAGATCATCAAGCAGTTATATTTTGGAATCATGGTGGCGGAAGTGTTTCAGGAGTAGCTTTTGACGAACTGTACGATTATGATTCTTTGACTTTAGGTGAAATGTATCAGGCTTTCTCAAATGTATATGAAGTGTCTTCAACAGACCAGCCGATTGAATTAATTGGTTTTGATACCTGCCTGATGTCAACAATTGATACAGCATACACATTTGCAGATGTAGCGAAATATATGGTTGCTTCAGAAGAGTTGGAACCCGGAAATGGCTGGTATTACTGTGGTTGGTTACAGGAACTGGCAGACCACCCGGATATGAACGGGGCACAGCTTGGCAGAGCAATTTGTGACAGCTTTGTAGAAGGATGCGAAATCGAGTGGACAGAGGATTCTATAACCCTTGCTGTTACTGATTTAAGTGCAGTACAACCGCTTTTGGTTGCTTATGATAATGTTGGTAAAGAAGCTCTAAAATCAGCCAGCGAAAATGAGACTTTCATTACTGAATTTGCAAGAAATGCCCGTTCAGCAGAAAACTATGGCGGAAATTCTAAGGAAGAGGGCTATACCAACATGGTGGATTTGGGTGATTTAGTTCGAAATTCCCAAGATTTACTGCCGGAAACAAGTGATGCTTTGTTGAAATGTCTGGATACTTGTGTCATTTATAAAGTCAATGGTCCTTACAGAGAAAATTCAAGCGGACTGTCTTGTTATCACTCTTATAATGCAGATACAGAGGATTATCAAGGGTTTACTCGAGTGGGAGCCAGTGAGCCATTTAAATATTATTATGGGTATGGAATCAGCGGAAACTTGACTGCAGAGGGGCAGCAGTTCATAGAGGAAATGGGATACGAGGATTTGCCTGAGCTGCAAACTTTGGCTTCAAGCGGCTTGGAGGAGTATCCGATTGATTTGAACGAGGAAGGCTGCGCTGTACTGGATATCGGAGCAGATACCGCCAATATCTTACAGGCTGTCTACTTCCAATTAATGTATGTCAATGAAGAAGAAGATTTAATGATGTTGCTGGGACGTGATAACAACCTGGTGGCAGATTGGGATAACGGTGTCTTCACAGATAACTTTTATGGCTATTGGGGAGCAATAGACGGTCATTTGGTCTATATGGAATTGGTAGATGAACAGGATGAATACAATATTTATGCAGTACCGATCTTATTAAATGGAGAAGAATATAATCTCCGTGTAGCTTATAATTATGCGGATGAAAGCTATAAGATTTTAGGTGCCAGAAAAGGCATTGATGATGTGGGAATGGCTGACAAAGAATTACGTAAATTGGAAGAAGGCGACGAAATCACTACGATTATGTATGCTTCCTCTTATTCCGGAGATGATGATTTCGTAGAAGTAGAAAACGAGACTTTTACAGTATCCAAGGACACGAAATTTGAGGATCAAGAGATGGGAGACGGTGAATTCGTGATGATGTTCGAAATGGTAGATATGCAGAATGAGTCAGCCTATTCAGATATTGTGACTTTCTATGTTGAGGGAGATGAAATTACCACCGAAGTATATGAATAAGAACCCGGTAATTAGTGAAAAGGTATGTGTTAATGACGATTTTATCAGTGGAAAACATAACAAAATCATACGGAGAAAGAATGCTTTTTGACAAGGCTTCCTTTTATTTGCAAGAGGGAGAAAAAGTCGGCGTGATTGGAATTAATGGAACCGGTAAATCCACCTTGTTAAAAATCATGGCCGGATTGGAAGAACCTGATGAAGGAACCGTTACACAGGCAGGGCATGTGGTTTGTAGTTTTCTGCCGCAACATCCGATTTTTGAAGAAAAGGATACTGTTATTCAAGCAGTACTGCGAAGTCATGCAAAAAGTGGCTCTGCCGCAGAAAACATTGTAAATAAGGAAACAGAAGCAAAATCTATTTTAACAAAATTGGGTATGTGGGATTTTGAAGCCCTTTGCGGCACTCTTTCCGGCGGGCAGCGTAAAAGATTGGCCTTGGCAGCAGCATTACTGGCTCCTTCTGAAATCTTAATTTTAGATGAACCCACAAACCATTTAGATAATGATATGAATGATTGGCTGGAGGAACAGCTGAAGAAAAGAACAGGCGCAGTGGTTATGGTTACCCATGACCGTTATTTCCTGGACAGTGTTTCCACACGAATTGTGGAGATTGATAAAGGTCATATTTATTCGTATGATGCTGCCTATTCGGGCTATTTAGCATTGAAAGCGGAGAGAGAGAATTCGATGCTGGCAAGCGAACGCAAACGGCAATCGATTTTGCGAAAGGAATTAGAGTGGGTTAAAAGAGGTGCTCAGGCTCGTTCCACCAAGCAAAAAGCTAGGCTGGAGCGTTATGAAGAACTGAAACAAACAGAAGCTCCGGTTGCAGATAGTAAAGTGGAAATGGGTTCTGCAGCCTCCCGTCTTGGAAAAAGCACCATAGAATTACAGCAAATCAGTAAGCGCTATGGAGATAAAATTCTGCTTAGTAATTTTACTTATGTATTTTTAAAGGATGATCGAATTGGCTTCATCGGTCCCAATGGTTGCGGAAAAACCACATTGATGAAAATGCTGATTGGAACATGTCAGCCGGATAGTGGAAGTATTGCCATAGGTCAGACTGTGAAAATTGGCTACTATGCACAAGAAATCGGTGAATCAGAAATGCCTTCGGATAAAAAGGTTATTGATTATATTCGAGATGTGGCTGAATATGTGCAAACAAATGATGGAAGTGTGTCGGCATCTCAAATGTTGGAACGATTTCTTTTCGAAGGAAAAGATCAATATGGCTTGCTTGGAAAGCTTTCAGGAGGAGAACGCAGACGGTTGAATCTGTTGAAAGTGTTAATGGGTGCTCCTAATGTATTGCTGCTGGATGAACCTACCAATGACTTGGATATTACAACGCTGACGGTTCTGGAGGATTATTTAGATAACTTTCCGGGAATTGTTGCGATTGTATCTCATGACAGATATTTTCTGGACAGAACGGTACGAAGAATTTTTGCATTTGAAGGAAATGGACAGATTAAGCAGTATGAAGGCGGTTATACAGACTATCGAAATCGCAAAGAGGAAATGAATGCAGACACTACAATGCGGGTTTCGGCCAAATCGGCTGATAGCAAGGCGAAAGAAAAGAAAAATGATTGGAAAAAACCCTCAGCTAAGTTAAAGTTTTCTTTTCAGGAGCAAAGGGATTATGAAACGATTGAAGAGGAACTTGCCCAGATAGAAGATAAGATAGCAGCAATAGAGGAAGCCATTGCAGGAGCTGCAACAGATTTTGTGAAACTGAATAAATTAACGAATCAAAAGGAAGAATTAGAAACCTTACAGGAAGAAAAAATGAATCGCTGGATGTATCTGGAGGATTTGAAAGCAAAAATTGATGCACAATAATACTGTGCATCAATTTTATAGTTAGATTAATCAGATAATACGTCGGATAAATTATGCTTATTAGCACGACCGCCAGTGTTTTCTTTATGATAGTATTCGGTTTTATTATGATACATGATTTCATCAGCCTGACGAATTGCTTCATCCAGAGACAATTGGTTGTTAGGTTCAATAATCAGACTGCCAATACTAATCGTGAGTTTATAGGGCAAAGACATTCTTGTGGTGCGATGTTTAAGTGATTGAATTACTTTTTCACGATAAACTGAGAATTGTTCATCGGTAACATCCGAACCAATGACTAAATATTCATCACCGCCAAATCGAATTTTCAGCCAATCCTGAGGTAAGTGCTTTTCAATAATTTCAGCTACAGTTTTAATTGCTAAATCGCCATGAAGATGTCCATAATCATCATTGATTGTTTTCATGGAATTGATATCTGCAAACATAACAACGGTATTACGATTGCACTTTTGGTTTTCTTCAAATAAAGAATACGCGGACTTCTTAAAGCCACGTCTGTTTAACAGTCCGGTAAGAGAATCCCGAATATACATTTCAGTAATCTTTTGATTCATTAGGGCAAAGGCATATTTCTCACAGAATTTAGCTAAGCCGTTGCTGATGCCCTTACTCCAGTCATAACACAATCTGTTGTCAATTAAGTCAAATGAATTCTTACCAACATAATAGCCCCAAACGGTGTCCTGAAAATGAAAAGGAACAAAAACAAACATATCATTTTGATTGCTCAGCATACTTTTCGGAAAAAGCTGTTTCGTGTTCAGCATGGGTTCACAGGGGGCTTCCTTACCATCTTTTAGATTAATAATTACCCGCAACTCATCACTGTGCCCTTCTGTACGTGAAAAATTGGATTCCGGCAGTACATCAGTCGGAACAATATCTTTCTCCATCAAGATACAAAAATCAGAGCCTTCGATTTCGTGGTCTTCAATTAGGTAACTTCGGAATTTGTCCCATAGCAACTGAGGAACTTCGGTTTCAATAAAAATTTCTTCAATATGACGTAAATGACGGTTGAAGGACAGCGTCATTTTTTGTTGATAAAATTTGTTCACACAATAATTACGCTGATTCATATCGGAAAAAGCCTGGAAGCCACAGCTTCCGCGTGGAATAACACTGGGAATCAGAATCTCTTTGGAGTCAACGGATTCGTGATTAATCAGCTTGAGAAGATGAAGAATGGCATCATGCCCCAAACAATCCCAACGGCAATTTACGGTAGAAAGAGAAGGGGTAAAGAGGGAAGCCACAGCGGTATCATCAAACCCCACGACAATTGTGTCTTCCGGTACAATATAGCCATGCTTATGTAAGGCGGTAATGGCAGCGATGGCGCCTTCATCATTTACGCAGACGATTGCTTCGGGAAAAGGCTTTCCGTTTTCAATCATTTTCATGGTAGATTCATAGGCAAATTCGTAAGACCAGTTGCCATGACGGAAGAAGTTTTGTTTGTTTAATGCGATATTACTTTCTTTTAAAGCGTCTAAAAAGGCACGTTCTCGTTCCGCACTCTCTACATTATGGTCAGGTCCTCCAATATAGGAGAAGTTAGTAATTTTGTGTTTTTTGATTAAATGATTGACCATTTCGTGCATACCGGCATAGTTGTCGGTACCTACATAGTCGATGCCACTGACTTCATATTCCAAGCTGACCACAGGAATTTCGGCTTGTAATATTTTTTGTTTCTCCCGTTCCAGAATGCTTAAAGAGTTAAAAATGTTGGAACATAAAAGGACACCGTCAAAATCCTTATAATCAATCAGGTTGAATATGTTATATTCACCTTGATTAAAGGCCGGTGTCTCATCATAATATCCGTAGCAAAGGAACAGATACAAATCAATCTGTTCATGTTTGATTGCTTCTCGTATGCCATCCAAAACTGCAAAAACATATTCAAATGCCCAGCCGGTTGTCAAAAGAGCAATTTTTTTCTTCATTTATCTTCCTCTAAACAGACTATTTTTGATAGTTACTTATTTCATTATAGCACATTGATATTCCGTATCAACGAAATATCGCGTTCTATAAACGTGTTGTAAACAAGGTGCTTTTGTGTTAAGCTTTTAGCATACTGATGACATTTTAGAGATACAAAAAAACGAGTAAATTATAAAAAAAGAACGATATTTAGTGAACGTTCTGATCATGACACGCAGGAATGAATGCTCATTTATCGAAACCAATTAATGTGGAAGAATTAAAAAAAGGTGCGAGCTGCGAAATCAGCATAGCTGATTTCCCCTAGCGAGTGGAAG
>CAZNAP010000078.1:0-11331 GCA_964571145.1 uncultured Lachnospiraceae bacterium
TAGTATGCCCGGAGGTAAACTATTGTTGTTTATTTCAAGTTGGTTTCCGTTTTTATAAAGTATAGTATTTCGTTTTTTTGCTGATACTGTTTATAAATAAATAGTGAAGGTGTATGTGCTATGAGATTTGTAAAACGTATCAGCTTGTTTTTTATCTATCCGTTGTTTATGTATGCATTGGGGTTTGTTTCCAATATGCTCATTATGGAATACTTTTATCCCGGCGAACCAACCTTGCGTTTATCCGAGCAAATTGATCAAACAGAGAAAACAAATCAAAATATGGAATTGCAGGAATTAAGCCATGTTGAGAAACAAGAAGTGGCTGTAGTTGACAGACCAATTATTACAGCAAATACACAATATAACATTCAAAAATATGATATTACCACCGGTCTGTTGGAAGAAGAAAAGACAATTGCACCGGATAAGTTTATTGGAATGAATAGAGAACGATTAATTGAGGAGCTTGATGAGTATAATCAAAGCCCGCCATTGACAGAATTAAATGAAGGATTTCGTTATATAGAGCTGGTTTCCTTCTCACCTATTAAAATAGTCGTTAAGAAGAGTTATGAATCAATAGAAGAAGAAACCAGTCAGGAATCAATGAATGGTTATTTCTTACTAAATGATAATCACTATGTGGTTGTATATGACCATAAGTTGGAAAATGTTTATATGAATACCGGTATTTTAGTGGAAGATTTACCGGAAACCTTACAAAACGAAATTATTCGTATGAAATATATTGAAAATGAAGGGGAATTGTTTAATTTCTTAGAGTCCTTTTCGAGTTGATCAGCATTCTACAGAAAGGCAAACTGAAATTATGAGTGAATTAACTATAATCTTAGGATTATTACAAACTGTCATCGTGTTGGGAGTTGGCCATATTATTTTTGTGGTTATAATGAAGCAAAAGAACAATCAATTGTATCGATTGATGTTAATGATTTCAATTTGTGCATTAATACAAAATGCAGCGTATATACTGGAGCTTTATTCAACAAATGTAGCAGAAGCATTAGTTTCTATTAGAATGTATTATCTTGGTGGAGCTTTTGTTGCAACCCTCTTTTTGTTTCTGACACGCATGTACTGTGGATACACAACTTCAAAGAAAATCTTTACAATCCTTGTTCTATTCAATGTTCTGGTTATCTTCTCCGTTTGGACCTGTGAATTTAATCCCCTTTATTATACAAGCGTAGATTTTGTAACAGATGCACCCCTGCCGCATGTGGTCTTAGGAAAAGGAATTTTGTATTTGTGCTATGCAGCAGTTAATTTGACTTTAATTATAGTATGTGTAGTAACAGCAGGAATTTCAGTCAAACGTGCAACGGATATCAAACAAAAGAAAACCCTTTTATTGTTGATGTGCAGCTCAATCATTCCGTTTCTCAGTTATATAATTGGCGCGACGGGTATTTGGGGTGGATATGACCCCGTTCCATGTGCAACAGGAATTGGTGTCATTTTGTTTTCTTTTATAGCTTTTTATCAGCATTCATTTGATTTAGTAGAAATTGCACATGAAAATATAGTTCAAACAATGGACGAAGCAATTATAATCGTCGACGATCAATATGGTTTTACAGAAGCAAATGAAAAAGCAATATTGATTTTTCCTGAACTCAAATTCTATGAAAGGGAACGAACATGAAAGAAGGCAATCTTGCTCAACTCTTTCAGGAGCAGGAAGATTCCGAATGGACTGTGGGAGAAAATATTTACCACATACATAGAAATACGATATTGGATGAACAAGCATTATCAGGTTATGCCATTTTATTGTTTGATATCACCAGAGAACGAAAGCAACTGGAACATATGCAATTATTGAAAGAGGAAGCAGATACGGCCAATCATGCCAAGTCCAGTTTCCTGGCAAATATGTCTCATGAAATACGTACGCCGATTAATGCAATATTTGGTATGAATGAAATGATTTTAAGGCAAAGTCATGAACCGGAAACTAAAAAGTATGCATTTGATGTGAAGAATGCGGTTAAAACACTGCTCAGTATTATCAATGATATTTTGGATTCTTCTAAAATTGAATCAGGGAAAATGGAGCTGGTACCTGCCGAATATGAATTGGGCAGGATTTTGTCGGATGTGTTTAATATGACTGCTGTTAAGGCACAAGACAAGCACTTAAGCTTAATGTTTGATATTTCACCGGAATTACCATCCGTGTTATGGGGAGACGACATTCGTATTCGACAGATTTTATTGAATCTACTTTCAAATGGCGTGAAGTATACACAGGAAGGCGTAGTATCCCTAGAGTTACGTGGAGAAGTGAAGGACAACTTGGCCGAATTACGCTTTTGTGTGAAGGATACCGGAATAGGTATGAAAGAAGAAGATTTACCACGTTTATTTGAAGCATTTGAACGTGTGGATATCAATAGGAATCGTAATATTGAAGGTACCGGACTGGGCATGAAAATTACGGCAGCTTTATTAAAAATGATGGATTCAAAGATAGAAGTAGAAAGCGAGTATGGAAAAGGCAGTCAATTCTCTTTTGTATTAAGGCAAAAAGTAATTGATAGTCAGCCCATTGGAAATTTTGAACAGGCTGGACAGCAAATGGCTGAAGAATATACTTATAATGTTTCCTTTATGGCACCTGATGCTAAGGTATTGGTGGTAGATGATAGTCAAGTAAATCGCACAGTACTTCGATATTTATTAAAAGACACAAAAAAACAGGTGGTTGATGCAGATAGTGGTAAGGCATGTCTGGATTTAGTGAGTAAAGAAAAGTATTCTTTGATATTTATGGATGATATGATGCCGGATATGAATGGAAGAGAAACACTTGAAAACATGCATTTATTGGAGCATAATTTGTGTAAGGATACTCCTGTCATTATGCTCACGGCCAATGCCATACTTGGAGCAAAAGATACCTATATGGAGCTTGGTTTTTCAGACTTCTTAACGAAGCCTATTGACCCTGTCAAGCTGGAAGCTATGCTAGGTAGACTGCTTCCGTCTAAATATGTATTTTGGAATGAGGCAGGTGTAAGTGAAAATAAGATTGAATTATCCGGCAAGAAGCATCTACCCGAAATAGAAGGTGTGGATTGGGAATATGCAGGCTGCCACTTGCCAAATGATAACTTACTTTTAGAAACAGCTGTTCAATTTTTGAAATCAATATCTAAGGAAATAGAAACGCTACAGTATTTAATCGAAAATATAGAAGCGGAAGATCATTTGAACTTATACCGTATTCGTGTACATACTATAAAGAGCAGTGCAGCCATGTTGGGAATCATTTCGCTTGCCGGAATTTCCGGTATATTGGAGAAGACAGCACGGGCAAATGATGTAGAACGCCTGAAAACATTACATCCGATCATAGTCGATGAACTGAAATTATATCAAGAGAGACTTCCTGTGTTAATACATAATGAGGAAGAAAAAGAAGCTGCAGATTTGCAGATTGTATTGCCTTATATAAAAATGCTAAAATCTACTTTAACAGAAAGAGATTATGATTCGTCTGATTCATTAATGGAGAAACTGAACAACTATAGTTATGATGAGGAAGTACAGAAACAAATCAATCTATTACAATCACAGGTGACGAATCTTGAAGCAGATGCTGCTTGCGATACAATCAAGGGAATTTTATTATGCTGGGAGAGTGAATAAATGAAAGAAAAAGAAATACTACTGATTGGACGTTCGGATTCAGTTACGTGGGGGATAGATGACTATTTAAGCAAGTTCTTTGCAGTACAATTATGTGCCGACCGGACAGATGCGGTTGAAAGTATGTTTGAGATTTCGGAACCGGATTTAGTTGTGATTAGTTTAGTTGGATTTAATGCAAAACATGCAGATATCTTCTCCGAACTCCGTAATAACCATAGTTCCATACCTTGCATTTGTATAGGAACAACAGTTGAACAAGAACCGTTTGGGCAGTACCTGAAGACGAGACAGTTTGTAGCTCTGAACAGACCAATCAACAACAGTGAATTATTAGTTGCAGTCAATGATCAATTTGATAAGCGTAAAACAATCTTAGTAATTGACGATAATCCGCTTCAGCTTCGCGCACTTAAAGCTTTATTGCAGAAGGATTATGAGATTGAAATGGCAATCTCATGCGCAGAAGCATTAATGGCGATTGAGAAAGATGTTCCGGACCTAATTATACTGGATTATGAAATGCCGGTTTGTAACGGAAAAGAGACACTGGAAATGATTCGTAACATAGAGGAAGCCGAAGATGTACCGGTTATTTTCTTAACGGCTGTCAGTGATGAATCACACATTAAGGCAGTACTTTAATTAAAACCTGCCGGTTATCTATTAAAACCTACCAGCCAGAGTAAAATAGAAGACCTTGTGAAAAAGTATATCTAGTCACTCGGTCTGGTTCTATTAAACCGGTAATTATGAAACTTGTGAGGTCTATATGATTTCTAATAAGCACAGTAATACAATTCGAATAGCCATAATTGGTGGTGGTGCAGCCGGTATGATGGCTGCTATTACAGCAACTGAAAATCACGCAAAAGTTACGTTATTTGAAAAGAATGACAGAGTCGGAAAAAAGATATTGGCTACTGGAAACGGAAAATGTAACCTCAGCAATCTGGATTTTAGCGTAGCACAATATTATTGTAAGGCTCCAGCAAAACTTCAAAAAATATTTGAAAAATTCTCTGTTCAAGATACTATTCAATTCTTTCAAGAGAAAGGGCTAATGATTCTGGACAAAAATCAGTATCTTTATCCTTACTCCGAGCAGGCATCAGCAGTGCAAGATACACTTAGAAAGTATCTGAATCAAGTAGAAGTGATTACAGATTCCGAAATCGTACAGATAGACCATAGAAATGACAAACAGAATTTTGAAGTAAAAGATCAAGCTGGTTGTTGCTATTATTATGATAAAGTCATTTTGGCATGTGGAAGTCCTGCGTCACTGAAAAAGGGCGAAGGAATGACCGGATATAAATTAGCAGCACAAGCGGGACATCAAATCAATAAACTGATGCCCGGATTGGTTTCACTTCAATCAAACGACTCTTTTATCAAAGCTTTGGCAGGGGTCAGAAGTCAGGCACATATCAGTCTATGGATTAATAGTCAAAAAGTGGCAGAAGAACAAGGGGAACTTCAATTCACGGATTACGGGATATCGGGGATACCGGTTTTTCAAATCAGCAGATTGGTTTCAGAAGCAATTCATCAAGATAAAAATGCTAAAATGAGAGTGAATATTGACTTTTTTCCTGAAATATCAAATGAAGCTTACCAAGAATTTGTCAAGAAGCGTTTCAATAACTTACAAGAGGATAATCTGGAGCAGTTTTTATCCGGAACAGTGAACAAAAAAATAAATATAGTCATGATGAAACAGGTAGATTTAAAGCCCAATAAACTGGTAAAGGAAATTGGATTAAAATCAATTTTAAGTCTGATGCAGTTATACAAAAATTTTGTTATCAATATAACAGGCCCCAATACATTAGATAAAGCACAGATTTGTGCAGGCGGTGTAGATTTTGCGCAGGTAACAGAATCCATGGAATCTACGATTAGAAGCGGATTGTATTTTGCTGGTGAAATAGTAGATATAGACGGAAAGTGTGGCGGCTATAATTTGCAATGGGCATGGAGCAGTGGCTATATAGCCGGCAAAAGCGCATCTGAAATCAATGGGACAGGAAAGGCTCGAACAATATGTTAAGAATCAATCAATTACGCCTTCCCATTACACATACTCAGGAAGATATGATGCGGAAGGTGAAAAAAATTCTACGCGAGAATCATCCGGTCAAGATTACGATTGTAAGACGTTCCATTGATGCAAGAAAAAAACCGGAACTGTTTTTCAACTATATTCTGAATGTTGCAGTGGACAATGAACAAAATGTCTATCAGAAATGTGACAAAAAACAAGTTGAATTGATACATGAAACTGATTATCAGTTCCCAATTGTGAATGATAAAGAAACAACTCGTCCAATTATTATTGGTATGGGACCGGCAGGAATCTTTTGCGGTTATATGCTGGCACAAGCCGGATTTAAACCAATTATTTTGGAACGTGGCAATCCAATCGAAGAACGTACTGCAGATGTAGAAAAATTTTGGAAAACAGGGGAATTAAATACTGAATCAAATGTCCAGTTTGGTGAAGGCGGTGCAGGCACCTTTTCCGATGGCAAACTCAATACACTGGTGAAAGATACCTATGGAAGAAATAAGAAAGTCCTATCGATTTTCGTAGAATCAGGTGCACCTGAAGAAATAAAGTATGATTATAAACCACATATCGGAACAGATGTATTAAGACGTGTTATAATTAATATGCGCAACCAGATGATTCAGTGGGGAGGAGAAATTAGGTTTCAGTCGAAAGTCACCTCTTTAGTGAGCGAGAATAACCATATTACGGGTGTTATTGTTAATGAACAAGAAAAAATACCTTCCGAATATGTCATTTTAGCACCTGGACATAGTGCCAGAGATACCTTTTCCGTATTATATGAAACTGGCATCAAAATGGAAGCCAAGCCATTTGCAATTGGAATGAGAGTAGAACACCCACAGCAATTGATTAATCGCTCTCAATATGGTACACTAGAGAACAAAATTCTTGGTATCTTGGGGAATGCACCCTATAAGCTAACAGCGAAAAGCAAGGATCAAAGAGGCGTCTATTCTTTCTGCATGTGCCCGGGTGGCTATGTGGTAAATGCTTCTTCCGAACCCAACAGACTGGCTGTAAATGGTATGAGCTATAGTGGTAGAAACGGTCAAAATGCCAATAGTGCAATTATTGTGACCGTTACACCCAAGGATTATGACGGGGAACACCCTCTATCCGGAATCGAATTTCAAAGACGATTAGAAGAAAAAGCATTTGAAATAGGAGAAGGACAAATACCCGTAGAAAAGTATGGTATCTTTAAAAAGGCAGTAGAACCCGATTTGGTTCCGAAACAGACGGAAAGTCGTATACCCGAGAATTTTACTCCTTGCATAAAAGGACAATGGCAATATGCTCCCGTACATGAGATTTTGCCTGTAAATCTTCAAAAGGCATTTATAGAAGGAATGGAACAGTTTGGCAGAATGATTCATGGATTTAATGACGCAAATGTGTTAATAGAGGGCTTGGAAAGCAGGACTTCGTCACCTATACGAATCTTACGTGATGAAACACTGCAATCATCTTTGAAGGGGTTATATCCCTGTGGCGAAGGTGCCGGTTATGCCGGTGGAATCACATCGGCGGCCATGGATGGAATCAAAGTTGCAGAAGAAGTAGCAAAAGCAATGATGAATACGAAACTATAAACCGTCTACATACAAAGGAGGAAGACTATGGAGAAATATGAATATCACAACAAACAGTCTTTAAGGAGCAGATATTTAAATTACAGAAGTAGTCTGAGTAAATCGTCACGTGCGGATAAGAGCAGGCGTATTCGAGAAAGAATTATGAGCAATCCTGTGTATCAAAATGCAGAAATAGTTTTGGTCTATATGGATTATCGTGCTGAAGTAGAAACCACCGAATTAGTGGAAGAATTACTAAAGGCTAAGGAAAAGAGAGTCTTTGCTCCGAAAGTAGATGGAATGGATATTTACTTTTATGAAATCACATCTTTTGATGATTTGAGTGAGGGCTATCAGAGTATACGCGAACCAAGTGCTCATCCGGATAAGTTGTTTACCAAGGAATTATCAACGGAACAATGTCTGGTATTAGTGCCCGGTGCTGTATTTGACAGACAAATGGGTAGAATGGGTTATGGAAAAGGCTTTTATGACCGCTTTTTAGGCCAGTTTAAAGAGCCCTATCGCATGGCACTGGCATATGATTGCCAATTAGCCAAAAATGTACCGGTAGAAAAGCATGATATAAGAATGAATGCAATTATTACTGAATCAGAAGTGATTCATGCAGAATAACAACTGTTTTAAATAGAAATGATTAGATAGAAATGTTTAGATTAGAAGGGCAAGGTTATGGGTATGATTTCATTGAACCAAATGGGTGAGAAAGCAGTTCAAGCAAAGTATGAATTACAAAAGGCCACAACAGAAATGAAAAATCAGGCATTAGTAGCTGTAGCACAGGAGCTGGTTGCCAAACAGGCAACGATTATCAGCGAAAATGATAAAGATGTGAAAAGAGGCGAGGAGAAAGGTATGCATCCGGGACTTTTAGACCGTCTTCGTTTAACACCTGATAGAATTAAGGCTATGGCAGATGGTATTCTGCAGATTGTTGAGTTACCTGATCCAATTGGGGAAGTATTAGAACAATTTGAACGTCCAAATGGTTTAAAAATAGAAAAACGCAGAGTACCCATGGGCGTTATCGGGATTATTTATGAATCACGTCCCAATGTAACCGCAGATGCTTTTGGTTTATGCTTTAAAAGTGGAAATGCTGTCATTTTAAAGGGCGGGAGTGATGCCATTTTTTCCAATATGGCAATAACAAGTGTAATACAAGCGGCTTTAGAACGTAGCAATATTACCAAAGATGCCATACAACTCATAGAATCTACCGACCGTGCTGTAGCACAGGAATTTATGAAATTAAAACAATATGTGGATTTATTGATTCCTAGGGGCGGAGCAGGGCTGATTAGAAGTGTAGTTGAAAACAGTACCATACCCGTCATTGAGACAGGTACAGGAAATTGTCATATTTTTGTGGATGAAAGTGCCGATTTGGAAAAAGCCATTCAAATCATAGTGAATGC
Source organism: uncultured Lachnospiraceae bacterium (assembly GCA_964571145.1). Lineage (GTDB taxonomy): Bacteria > Bacillota > Clostridia > Lachnospirales > Lachnospiraceae > Suilimivivens. Next base: position 8,769 of record CAZNAP010000078.1, read on the forward strand.
CAAGACACAGCGAATTGGTGTATGCAATGCATGCGAATCGCTGCTGATTCATGAGGCGATACGAGGTAGGTTATTACCGGCATTAGCACAGGCATTAAAAGAAAAATCAGTGGAAGTTCGTGGAGATGAACAGGTACAGGAAGTGATTTCCTGCGTGCCCGCCAGCGAAGAAGATTATGGAACAGAGTATTTGGATTTAATTATATCCATGAAAACAGTTTCTTCTGTAGAGGAAGCAATCCAACACATTAACCAATACAATACCAAGCATTCCGATGCAATCTTGACAAATAATCAGGAAAATGCCGAAAAATTTCTAAATGAAGTGGATTCTGCCTGCGTATACGTGAATACTTCTACAAGATTTACAGACGGTTTTGAATTTGGTCTGGGTGCAGAAATTGGAATTAGTACACAAAAACTGCATGCAAGAGGTCCTATGGGATTAAAGGAAATGACTTCCTACAAATATACAATTACCAGTGATTGGCTGTCGAGACCATAATGATTTGCATAGCTACCTATGTATGTGAAAAAAATTACAGATTTTCGCGTAGATGTACAGCTTTGGCTGCCATTCTGCGACGATTGTCTTCCAGTGCAGCATAATGCTTACGGGTGGTATTTACATCTTTATGGCCGAGAACATCAGCCACTAAGTAAATATCACCTGTTTCTTTGTATAATTCAGTGCCATAAGTGCTGCGTAATTTATGTGGTGTAATTTTCTTCAAGCCGGTTACAGTGGAAGCGTATTTTTTAACAAGATTTTCCACTGCTCGAACTGTAATTCGACGGTTTTGCATAGATAGGAAAAAGGCATCTTCATGCCCTTCAAGGGGAATGATATGATGTCGTTGCTCCAGATAGTCATTAAGAGCATCACATACTTCTTCACCAAAATAAACAACGGTTTCATAACCGCCTTTGCGTCGAATTTTAATACCGTTATTTTTGAAATCAATATCATGAATATCAAGGCCTACACATTCGGAAACACGAATACCGGTACCTAATAAAAGAGTCAACAAAGCCACATCACGAAGCTGTGTCTTGTGATGATACCGCTGTTGATTCTTGGTCAGTTTATCACCGTCTTCAACCTGATCTAATAAAATCGCAACTTCATCGGGATCCAAGCGGACAATTTCCTTTTCATGCATCTTGGGAAGGGGAACTAGAGCTGCCGGATTGGTTTGAATTAATTCAGAACAGAAATAGTATTTATAAAAACTTTTAAGAGCAGAAAGCTTACGCTTTTTACCTTTTTCATTATTGGTATATTCTTTCTCATCTTTCAGATAATAAGTAATATATTCCATGTACTCTTCGATATCTTCACGGGTAATTTGGTCTAAAATAGAAATCGGATAGCTGGTTATTTCTGATTTGGAACAAACACTGTTATGGGAATGCATATATTCAAAAAATACCCGTATATCATATGCATAGGCAAGTCTGGTACGAGATGAGGTATATTCTTCGATTCCTCTAAAAAATTGTTTGCAAAAAGAGGGGAGAGTCGCAACAACTTCTCTCATTTTAAGGGTATTCAGATTATTTTGTTCATCATGATAATTTCTACTGTTTTCCATTTAAAGTTGGCCAACCTTTCATGTTACCATTGATAATAGCAGTAAACATTCTTTCTTTTACGCCCGGATTCTCTAAATTCAAGGTTCTGAGCAGGTTTTTAATATATTCACGTTTGGTATATCCATCTACAGGACAGGGACTTTTCACTACAGGAACATGATGTTTGTTTACAAATCCAATGACATCAGCTTCATTCATGTACATCAAAGGTCGGATAACCGTTAAGTCCATTCGATCCAGATATGTAACAGGGGAGAAGGTATGAAATCTTCCTTCATAAATTAAAGACATCAGCATGGTTTCCACAACATCATCTTTATGATGCGCGTAAGCAACCTTGTTACACCCTGCTGCCTTAATGGCATCATTGAGTGCACCTTTTCTCATCTTGGCACATAGAGAGCAGGGATTGGACTCTTGGCGCTGGTTAAAGATAATATTTGCAATATCAGTCTTAACAACAGTATAAGGAAGCTCTAAATCCTCACACAAGGCCTTTATTCGGCTCAAATCGAGATTTTGAAAGCCCAGGTCAACAGTTACAGCATGAAGTGTAAAATGCTTGGGATAAAAGCGTGAGAGACCGTGCAGACCATGCAGCAAAGTGAGCGAGTCTTTTCCACCAGAAATACCTACTGCAATGTGGTCACCTTCTTCAATCATAGAATAGTCGTCCACTGCTCTTCGTATATAACTTAATACTTGTTGTAGTTTCATGTAATTTGTAAAACCTTTCTCTATTCATTTAGAACGAAAAAATTTCTATCTAATTTTACCATATACGAGATATTTTTTCCATGAAAGACAAATGATTATTAGATATATTTTAGATAAATTTTTAATGGTTTTGTTTTCAACATTTGAATACTATTGGAAATACAATGCATACTATTGATAATTTACATAAAACATGGCAATATATTTCCAAGAGATTATAATGGAATTAAACAAAAGTATGTCTTGGATT
>CAZNAP010000079.1:0-11135 GCA_964571145.1 uncultured Lachnospiraceae bacterium
CACTTTAGGAGAAGTTAATCATTTTGAAATAACATTTTGCGGAAACTCAAGTAAATTTCATTGACAACCAAACAAAATGGTAAAATCTGTATCTATAATTGTTCTTCCAATAGCTCGGAAACCTTTGCAAGTGCCTCTTTGATTCCTGCAGGATTCTTTCCGCCAGCCTGCGCCATATTCGGGCGTCCACCGCCACCGCCGCCGACTAAACCTGCAATTCCTTTGATTAGATTACCTGCATGTGCGCCCTGATCCATGGCTGCCTGTGTAGCCATAGCGACCATATTAACCTTCCCGTCTGTATCAGAAATCAAGACAATCACACCTTCGCCCAGTTTGGATTTCAGCTGGTCGCCTAAATCTCTCAGTCCGTTCATGTCTACATTGGTAATGCCTGCCGCCAAAAGCTTCACACCTTTGACTTCCACTACCTGATCCATCACGTCGCCTAGTGCTTCTTTAGCCGCTTTACTCTTTAAAGATTCATTTTCACTTTGAAGTGCTTTCATTTCAGCCAGCATGTGTTCCAGTTTCTGTTCCAACTCTCCGGTAGTGGTTTTAACAATTGCTGCTGCTTCTTGTAATGTTTTCTCCATATCCGAATAATACTTTAACGCATTTTCTCCGGTTAAAGCTTCAATTCTTCTGACTCCGGCTGCTACACCGCTTTCAGAAATAATCTTAAATATACGAATTGAAGAGGTGTTCTTCACATGTGTACCACCACAAAGTTCTGTGGAAAAGTCACCCATTTTAACAACACGGACAGTTTCCCCGTATTTTTCACCAAAAAGTGCCATAGCACCGGTTTTCATTGCTTCTTCCAAAGACATTTCTGCTGTAACAACATCCAGTGATTCCTGTATCTGCTCATTTACAATTGCTTCTACTCTGGCAAGTTCTTCAGCAGTCATAGCTTGTGAGTAACTAAAGTCAAAACGTGTTCTTGTATTATCCTGATAGGAACCCTGCTGCTCTACATGATCTCCCAGCACAATTTGCAATGCTTTCTGAAGAAGATGTGTTGCAGAATGATTTCTGCAAGTTGCATTTCTATTATCTCCACAAACACTTAAAACAGCTTCAACACCGGTTTTAATCGAACCGCATACTACCTGTCCCATATGACCAATACGATTTCCGGCAAGTTTTATAGTATCTGTCACTTCAAACGAAGCATTCCCTACAGAAATGATACCAATATCGCCTTTTTGTCCACCCATAGTAGCATAAAAAGGTGTTTCAGCGACAATGATTGTTCCACTCTCACCTGTTGTCAATTCATCTTTCAATTCACTTTCTGTTGCCACTGCCAATATCTTACTTTTGGTTTCCAGTGTGTCATAGCCAACAAATTTGCTTGTCAGGTTATCTGAAAGACTATCAAATACCCCTTGTCCAACTGCAAGCTTCGCAGAAAACTTCTGATTATTTCTTGCTTTCTGTTTTTGGGCTTCCATAGCAGTTGCAAAGCCGATCTCATCCACAGTCAGTCCTTCTTCCTGTGCAAGTTCAACAGTCAGTTCAATAGGGAATCCAAATGTATCATATAAATAAAACGCACTGTCTCCGTCAATAACTGTTTGTCCTTCCAGACTCTTTTCATCCAGAATTTTCTTGAATTCTTTCATTCCGTTTTCAAGTGTACTTTCAAAACGGTCAATTTCTTTCTTCAGTTCAGCCAGTATGTATTCTCTGTTTTTGACAAGGAGCGGATAGCTCTTTGCATAAACATTGTCTATATACATACCCGCAATGGTCAGCAGATTTTCTGTAGCAAGTCCTAACGTACGTCCATGTCTTACAGCCCGACGAATCAATCTTCTCAGAACATATCCTGCACCTGCATTGGACGGAAGAAGCTTTGTCTCATCCCCAATCAGCATAACAGAAGTACGCAAATGATCTGCTAAAATACGCATGGATTTAGTGGACTTTTCTTCTGCATCATATTTAGTTTTGGAAGCTTTCTCAACATATGCAATAACAGAAGAAAAAAGGTCAGTCTGGTATACATCTCTTGTACCGTTTAAGAACGCGAGAATTCTCTCAAGTCCCCAACCAGTATCAACATTTTTCTGTTTTAACGGTGTCAAAGTTCCATCATGATGCTTTTCATATTGCATAAAAACATCATTACCCAACTCGGTGTATTTACCACAGTGACAGCCCGGTGCACAATCAGGTCCACAATCCGGTTTGTCTGCTATATAGAACATTTCGCTGTCAGGACCACAGGGACCGTATTCCAATCCCCACCAGTTATCCTCAGCAGGTAAATAAAATATATGTTCTTTCTTAAATCCTGAAGCAATTCTATACTGTGCGCCTTCTTCATCCCTCGGTGCATTTTCATCTCCTGCGAATACTGTAGCTGCAAGATGTTCTGCATCAAAACCGAATACCTGTGTTAAAAGGTCGTAACTCCACTTGCATCTATCTTCTTTAAAATAATCGCCGAGACTCCAACTACCCAACATTTCAAAGAAGGTAACATGGCTTTTATCTCCTACAGAGTCAATATCATTAGTACGAACACAGCCCTGTACATTACAAAGTCTTGTTCCCAGAGGATGTTTTTGACCCAGTAAATATGGCATTAACGATTGCATGCCTGCCACATTAAAAAGTACACCTGTAGAACCGTCAGATACAAGAGACACTGCGCCTACATCTACATGCCCTCTCTCTTTATAAAACTCTTTCCATACAGTTCTTAATTCTTCCGAAGTGAATTGTTTCATGAAAAATACCATGCCTTTCCTATATTAAAAAGTAAATTTTTCTTCAAAATAATCATCTAAATCCGCAATTGCTACACGTTCCTGCTCCATGGAATCACGGAAACGAACTGTTACGCAGCCATCGGTTTCTGATTCAAAATCATAAGTAACACAAAACGGCGTACCGATTTCATCTTGACGGCGATATCTTTTACCGATATTACCTCTGTCATCAAATTCACAGTTGTATTTCTTGGAAAGCTGTGCATAAATCTTCTCTGCACCCTCGTCCAATTTCTTAGACAATGGCAAAATTCCAATTTTAACAGGTGCAAGTGCCGGATGAAAATGTAATACAGTCCGCACATCGCCTTCTCCGATTTCTTCTTCATCATATGCTGCGCACAGGAAAGCAAGGAACATTCTTTCTACACCCAGTGAAGGTTCAATTACATAAGGGATATATTTTTCACGCTTTTCATCATCAAAATAAGTTAAATCCTCACCGGATACGTTTTGGTGCTGAGTCAAATCATAATCTGTTCTGTCTGCAATACCCCAAAGTTCACCCCAGCCAAAGGGGAACAAGAATTCAATATCTGTTGTAGCCTTAGAATAGAAGGATAATTCTTTCGCATCATGGTCACGTACTCTCATCTCATCTTCTTTCATGCCAAGCGATTTCAAGAAATCAATACAGTACTGTTTCCAATATGCAAACCACTCTAAATCTGTATCAGGCTCGCAGAAGAATTCCATTTCCATTTGTTCGAATTCACGCACACGGAAAATAAAATTGCCCGGTGTGATTTCGTTACGGAAGGATTTACCAACCTGACAGATACCAAACGGAATTTTCTTTCTGGAGGTACGCTGAACATTCTTAAAATTGACAAAGATACCCTGTGCAGTTTCTGGTCTTAAATAAACGGTATTTTTTGCATCTTCGGTAACACCCTGAAATGTCTTAAACATCAAATTAAATTGACGAATATCTGTAAAATTATGCTTTCCGCAAGTAGGACAGGCAATGTTATTCTCACGAATATATTCCATCATCTGTTCCTGTGTCCAGCCGTCTACGGAACTTTCTAATGAAATGCCTTTTTCTGCAGCATAATCCTCAATAAGCTTATCTGCACGGAATCTCTCATGGCATTCTTTGCAATCCATCAAAGGATCTGCAAAGCTATCCAAATGTCCAGAAGCTACCCATGTCTGCGGGTTCATTAAAATTGCACAGTCCACACCTACATTATAGGGGCTTTCCATTACAAATTTCTGCCACCAGACTTTTTTTACATTATTCTTTAATTCCACACCTAAATTACCATAGTCCCAGGTATTGGCAAGTCCGCCGTAAATCTCCGATCCGGGATAAACAAATCCCCTTGTCTTAGCCAGTGCCACGATTTTGTCCATTGTCTTTTCCATAGTGTACATACCTTTCATTTGAATGCTTTTTTGTATTTTATTATTTCACAATAATATATGCCAACTCCGTACTGTCCGGTGCAAGCTGAATACTTTTTAAATTATCAGCAACCGTCACATTATCGCTTGTATATAAAGCCTTGCCAGGCAAAATAATCCTCTCTGGTATATCCGTTATAATCAGTCTAACACCTTCCATATTTAAGAGGTTGCCCTGCCCAACTGTTTCCAAAGCATCTTTGGTATTACTTAATACCACCTGCAAATCATAACCGGCCTGCTCCGCTTCTGTTGCTGAACCATCAAAAAAAGTAACTTTATTAAATACCGCATAATCAGAAGCCTTTGCATAGCTCATTTGTACAATGACGCTTTCTTGATCTGCTTCAATTTTCTCAACGCCGATATTGGAGCCACCCGCCTGCTTGTTATAAGCAGCTACCTCTGTCAATATCATCTGTTGCAATTCATCTTTATCATAATAACTTTGTTCAAAATTTTCTGTGATACAAGTTTCCACTGCACCATTGTTCAAAAGTGAAACAGTTGTTTCTTTTATGCCAACAGAACTATCTCCACAACCTGCAATTACAAGTGCAAAAGTGCCTAGAATAATTCCGATTATCCTTCTGTGGTACGATTCATTTTTTTTAATCATCACAGCTCCCTGAATTGATTCTTGAATTTATCCAACTTATTATATATGACTCTATCCTTATTTTCAACACTTTTTCAAAAGTATCGTTTACAGTATCATTTGTGTCTTAATCCACACATTTCTATGAATCTAAATTTAATTCTGCCAAAATCTGCAAGCTTTTGAACGAACGGTCTACAAAACGCTTTCTGTAAATATCTGCAATGACTTCCAATTCATTCAGTACATCCTCTGTTACTGTAAAAGTATATAGCTTCTCAACTGTAGTATTCACAATAAAAGATACCGCATACACAGTTGATTCCAAAAATTCTCTGTCACGCACCGGTAATCCCGGATATTCTCCGTTTAGTGCCAGTGCTTTAATCTCAAATATGTATCTCACCAGTAAATTCGAAAGGCCTTTATGCTCCAATGCCCGCAGGGATTGATAAAGCAATTTCAGCATCTCGCTTTCATCATTATTTTCTCTGGTATAGTAATCCATGACTTCCAAAAAAAACATGCCATAACAAGCCTTTTCATAATCTTCGCGAAGTCCTTCGAAAAAATTACTAATTACAGCCTCTGAAATACTATAGGCGGTTCTCCCTTCATAAAGAGAAAACTGCCCAAAGCAAAAGGGATTGGTGGTTGCCAACAGCCTGCTGCCCTGTTTTCGTGCACCTCGAGCAAAAGCTGACAGCTTCCCCCTCTCCCTTGTCAGTATCACTACCCTTCGGTCATACTCACCGATTGGTTCTGTTTTTAAAATCATCCCTGTAACATTGACTTGTGCCTGCATCAGGATTAACTCCCATGTCCTCCTCCGACTTATTAGTCACTTTCTCACGATAAGTCAGGTAATCGTCTATCCTTCCGGTACTTAAAAATTGTTCCCAGTAATCAAATGTTTTCATCCTACGCCCCCGCTATCACTCAGTATGATATTAGGGTGTGCTTTTTTTACTTTTCTATTCGCTATCCTTAGGATTGTATCCGAAATTTTTCAGAAGAAAATCGCTGTCTCGCCAATCCTTCTTAACCTTCACCCATAACTGCAGGTTTACTTTGCTCTCCAGCAACACTTCAATATCCGCTCTGGCAGCTGTTCCGATCTTCTTAAGCATTGTTCCCTGTTTCCCAATAATAATGCCTTTGTGTGAATCTTTTTCGCAAATGATAGTTGCTTCGATATCTGTAATTTTGCCGCGTTTCTTCATTTTATCTATAGTGACCGCTATTCCGTGAGGAATTTCTTCCTCCAATGACTGCAAAGCTTTCTCACGAATCATTTCAGAAGCAATTTGTCGCAGTGGTTGGTCGGTAATGGTATCCTCATCAAAAAACGCCGGTCCATAAGGCAGATACTTCATAATACATTTAATCAGTTCATCTGTATTGTCTTTTTTCAAAGCAGATACCGGAACAATTTCTGCAAAATCCATTTCTTTTCGATATTTATCAATGAATCCCAGCAGTTCTTCTTTTTTAACAGTATCTATTTTATTCACGACCAGTATAATCGGTGTGTTTACTCTTTCCAGTTTTTCAAAAATTGATTTTTCTGCCGGACCGATGAAATCAGAAGGTTCCACTAACAACAAAATCACATCCACCTCTCGCAGGCTACTCTGCGTAATATTGCTCATATATTCACCCAGTTTATTTCTGGATTTCTGTACGCCCGGTGTATCCAAAAATACAATTTGTCCTTCTTCACTGGTGTATACTGTCTGTATTCTGTTTCTGGTTGTCTGTGGTTTATTGGATGTAATTGCAATCTTTTGTCCAATTAGACAATTCATTAATGTGGATTTTCCTACATTTGGTCTTCCGATCAGCGCTGCATAGCCCGATTTATACTGGTCATTCATGTTTATTTTCCTTTACTTTCCTTCTTTTTTATCTTGTGTTTGTGTCATTGCCTGCTGTTGTTGAAGTTGTTGCTGCTGTAACTGTTGCTGATATTGTTGTTGCCTGTTCTGTTCTTGGTTTAACTTTTTCTTTTTGCTTTTTTTAATAAACGCTTTGATAATTAGTACGATAATCAGGATTACAACAGCCCAGATGATTAAGTAAGGCAAATTGATAATAATACCGATTGCGAAGTCCAGCAGTCCTTCACCCACATCATAGAGATTGCTGGTAAAGCCGGTTATGATTTTCTCACCGATTGTCTGCTCTTTCACAGGTGTATATTTCTTCACTTCGCTAATATTTAGGTAAACGGTACTGTAATTCACCTTGTTATCCATGGTTCGTAACTGCGATTCCATGCTTTCAATCTGATAACGAACTTCCGACAAACGACTTTCCAATGTAATAATATCTTCTACTGTTTCTGCTTTCTCCAGAAGTCCAAGCAAAGAAGTATACTCTGTTTGCAACGCTTTCTTGTGGCTTTCCATATCCACATACTGCAACGTCACATCTGATACACTTTCGTTTCTGCTGACCACATTAGATTCAAGTGCAACTGCCGATAAGAACTCTTCCAGTGACTGTGCCGGTATACGAATCGTCAGGCTGGCATTTCTAGAGTCTTTACCATAATAATTACTTCCATTATAGATATAACTTGCTTCTATGTAACCTCCCAGGCGACTGGTTTTATCATTTAAAGTCACCATTAAATCATCGAAGGTTTCGGTTTCAACTTCCAAATTCACATTTTTAATCAATTTACGGGAAGTATCTTGTACTTCCGGTGTCTGTGCACTGCCTTCACCTGCCGTTACCGAAGCTTCTGCTGCAGGCGCTTCTGCCGCCATTTCTTCTTCAACAGCATAGGATTCATAAGCATAAACATCATCTGTTGCATACTCACTGTCCATTGCACTCTGAACTGTATCCATTGCCATTTCTGAATTCTTGGCTGAGCCGCACCCCGCTAAGACCAAAGCTAAGACCAGTAGTGCTGATAGCATACTCCACTTTTTAGTTGTTGTCATTTTTGTTTTTGTACTCATTCCATTTTTCTTTTTCATAATTTTTCCTCTCCTTCTCATCGCTCTTAAGTCTCCCTGCGCGCATCACTATTCCGCTGCATCTTAGTCACTCGGTGCACGGTACTATTCCGCTGCATCTTAATATAGATACGATTTAAGTTCTGCCTTTTTATGGGAATTAGTTGCAAAACTTAGAGAAATTAATGAAATAATTGTTCTACATTCATAAAAATACTTTGATTCTCTTTGATTTTCTCACCATTTCCGACTACACACACACAGTCAGCATCCATAAAAGCCTCTACATATTTGTACAATCCGCTGATTTGTTCGGAAGTAACAGCTAAAAGTTCATCTCGCTCCTTCTGTACGCGTTCCATGGATAACCCTGTCAAATATCCACCCAGTGAATATACCCCCTTTGTTGCCGGTGTCATTGGTGTATCCAGTTCACTGATTGCGCCGATGATAAACTGTGTTACAGACCGTTCATCCAGTTTAGAATTCTTGATATAATCCGCTGCCTGTTCATAAACGGCAATTGTTTTCTCCAAATTAGGGTCACGATAAGAAACAAAATAGCCGTCTCCATTTTTGTAAAAGCCACACATACAGCCATATGCACCACCCTTTACACGTACCTGATTCCACAGATACTCATAACCCATCATAACCTTTAAGACTTTCAAAGCACCTGTATAGGGCAATCCCTTATCTGTAAAATTACCTGCACGGCAAACATACTGCACCTGTCCTGCTGTCATAAAGGCTTCATTTTTAATAACTAATTCAGGCACGTAAGTCTGCTTCTCTATGGGAGTGGTATATAATGCTTTTTTTAATTCATTTACCTCATTAATTAAGTCGCCAAATCCTTCTTCTGTAGCCGTATAATCCACCAATAGATTCTCGGGACGGAATATATAGGTAGTCAGTTCCCTCAGATTTTGAACCAGTTCCTCTTTCATGGTGTCGAACTCTGCTTCCAGCTTCTCCAGTAATCGATATTGAGGCATACCACTGATTTGTTCGGATACAGCCGCTGTAGGTGAAAAATAAGCCAATGTCCTGATGAGAGCAACAGAATGTCCTGCACTGCTCATCACAGCCTGCATTCTGGATTTAGCTTCTGCAATAATTTCATATAAACGCTTGGTATCCTCATATTTTGAAGTCAATATGATTTCCTTCATTAATTCCAGTGCTTTTTCGCGTTTTTCATACAGTGCTTTAGAACGAATTTCCAAAGTCACTTTGTATTCCTTCATCTGATTGGCATTTGTATAGGTATTCACTGCCGTTCTAATTCCACCGGTATGAATATTCACTTCATTGTACAATTCTCCATATCCAAAATGTTCTGTATCCACCATCGCAAGAACGGTTTTCAATATACCTACATAAGGGAACAGTCGTGCAGGCACATTCGTTAAATCAAACAACAGATTCAGATAGCCGATTCCATTTGTAAAAATATTATGAAAAAGCACAGTTGTATCTCCTGCTTTTCTCTCTTCATTTACATAGGCTGTCGCTTCCTTTTTCATATCCTGCCTGGTCAGTAACGGAATCGTTTTTAAGGCTTCCTCTGAACTGGGTTCTTCCTGATAAGCCTGCAATTCTTGTGCCTGTTTCACGATATCCAGACACTCTTTTTCTGACAATGTGCCTTTATATGCCTGTAATTGGTCTTGTAATTCTTTGTCTTTCTTAGTGGTCAGCCCTTGCACCGGGTTCACTACAACAATTGATTTGTGTGGATTATCTAACAGATATTCCTGAATTAACGCTTCATAATACCCTGTTCCAATTGCTGCTTTTAATTCTGCAAAAGTCTGATTAGCTTCCATGTGTACAAAAGGTGTTTTATCGTCATAAAGCCAACTGTCAAGTGCTTGTAATCCCAGCATTAACCCTCTTGGATAAGAACCAAAATCCGCTTCTCTGTACTTAAATTCAAAATTATTTAAAGCAGCTGCCAAAGCCTTTTGATCCAGTCCTTCTTTTACAAGCTTTTTCAGTACTTCTTCGATTGTCTGTATAAACTCCTCTTTTTGCGATTCATCAGCATTTTTTGCAATCACCGAAAAATAAGGTTGGAATATACCATTTTCCATAGAACTGTAAACGTCTTTGCCAATTCCCTTATCGATTAACGTTTGTTTAATCGGGGCTCCCGGAGAAGAACACAACACATAATCCAATACATCCATAGCAATGTACAGTTTTCTGTCAAGACTTGTTCCCGTGGAAACATTATAGGTCAGATAAGTATTCTCCTTCGTTGAATCATCTTCCATAATCGGATATTCTTTTTGGATTTCTCGTGGTGCTTCAAAAGGTTTCTGAAGAATAATTTCCGAATCTACCTTCAGATATTCAAAGGATGATAAATAAGCTTCATCCATATAGTTTAAGTACTCCTGGGCATCTATATTTCCATAAAGATAACTATAACTGTTAGAAGGATGATAAAACTTTTGATGAAATGCCAAAAAGTCCTCATAAGTCAATTCTGGAATTGCCTCCGGATCTCCACCCGATTCTGTACCGTAAGTACCATCCGGATAAAGTGAATTCATAATTTCACGCTCTACTACATCATCAGGAGAGGAAAAAGCACCTTTCATTTCATTATAAACAACACCGTTCAGCGTCAATTCCGCTTCCGGTGATTCCATTTCATAATGCCAACCTTCCTGACGGAAAATTTTTTCTTCCTTATAAATATTCGGATAAAAAACAGCATCCATATACACATGAACTAAGTTCTTAAAATCTTTATCATTGCAACTTGCTACAGGATAAACAGTTTTATCCGGATAGGTCATAGCATTCAAAAATGTATTGAGCGAACCCTTGGCCAATTCAATAAACGGATCTTTCACCGGGAAATTTTTGGAACCGCACAGTACAGAATGTTCCATTATATGTGCTACACCGGTGCTATCTGTAGGCGGTGTACGAAATCCAATATAGAACACCTTATTCTCATCATCGTTCAGTAATAAAGTAATACGCGCACCAGTTTTTTTATGTTTTAAAATAAGCCCTTCGGAATTCAAATCATGAATCGTTCTCTGTTCTAAAATTTCATATGCTTTCAAGTTTTCCAGCTGTTGTTTCATATATATAACCCTTCCTCAATGTCATTTTTAATCAGTATAACCTATATTTTCAGAAATTAAAAGAGCGGGTGGAAACAAGTTTCCAACCCGCCCAGTGTAAAAGGGGAATTTTACCGAATTTTAATGAGTTAAAGCGGCGGTACGAATTACCTGCCTCTCAACTACAATGTTATTGTATCAGATGATTATTCATTTGGCAAGCATGCAATAGCATTTTTATAAAAAGACTTTTTGGCACTTATGGAACCAATAACTGATAATT
>CAZNAP010000080.1:0-11115 GCA_964571145.1 uncultured Lachnospiraceae bacterium
GAATAGATTTATTGGCATGAATTCTTTTAGAGTTTACGCAGATACCTTCTCCCGCTTTCAATAGATTTTTTTCTCCGTTTACACTGTACTCCAATTTTCCTTCTGCGACATAGAAATATTCTATATCCTCATGCCAGTGTTCCGGAATCACGTACAATGTATCTGCTGTAAGATAGTTCTTTTGTGCAAAACACCAAAAAAGGGGATTGTTATAATCCACAATCTGCGATTTATCATTACGCGATATAATATTAACGCTCGCATCTATCATAATATCACTCCTTCGCAATATATTATTATATAATTTAATTATATTTGGATATATTTACATCTATATGTGTTTTATTATTATATTAACAAAACAACAACTTGTCAAGGAGGTCAACTATTATGAAAAAAAATCTTACAAACAAGAAAGTAAAGTTACAGGTTGAGTATTTAAATGCATTGGGTATGCCCGTCGTTGTTACCAAAAAAGTAACTCCAGATAAACTGTCGGAATTTCTGGATCATAGCACCCCTATGGTAAGAAGTGAATTCGAGAGAAAATATGGTGCTTAATACAAAGCTTTCCTACCATTTTTATCTAAAAGTCAAAAAAGCTACCGCAACAAATTTGCGATAGCTTTTGATTGTTTTGTAAAGGTAAAATAAATTATTCAGTAACCTTATCCTTATATTTAACACGGTAAATTCTTTGCAGAGATTCATTTATTCTTTCCTCGGAAAGTGTTCCGTTATTAACAGCTTCCAAAACACCATTGTATGCTGTCTCGAAGTCTTCCGGCATGAGAATCATATCTGCGCCTGCCTGCAACGCTTTAATGGCAGCTTCATCAGCAGTGTAATAATCTGTAATAGCAGTCATATTCATAGCATCTGTAACAACAATTCCCTGATAACCCAGTTGACCACGCAAAATCTCCGTAATCATCTTTTCAGATAAGCTGGTAGGCGTATTGTCGCCTACTACATTAGGAACAGAAAGGTGACTTGCCATCACGAAGTTCGCACCCACCTCAATTCCTTTTTGATAAACAGGAAAATCAATTGCTGTGAAATCTTCCAATGTTTTTTCCGAAGTAGCCATTCCGCCGTGTGTATCTTCAACCGTATCCCCAAGTCCTGGGAAATGCTTGATACATGCATTCACGCCGGTACTCTGCAATCCATCCACATACGCACCAACCATGTCGGCTACCATATTTGTATCTGTACCAAATGAGCGATTGCCAATAATTTCATTTCCTTCTATAATGACATCTGCTACCGGGGCGAAATCCAGGTCAAATCCAAAGCCAGCCAGATAACTGCCAATGGTAGCGCCCGCACTACTTGCCAATGAAGCATCTCCTGAAGTTCCGATGGTTCCCATGTCTCCAACATTCTCTGCTAAACCAGCTTCTGCCACTCTGCTGACAGTTCCGCCTTCCTCATCTATACCAAGGAAAATCGGGTACTTGCTCCAGCTTCTTGTATTTTGCAACATCTCCGTTAACTGTTCCGAAGATTTAATATTTTTAGTGAAATAAATCAAACCACCCACTGCATGTTGATTCAGCATTTCTTTAGTCGCATCACCTGCTTTGATTGCAGTATCTGTTCCCGTTAATGCTTCCGGCGTAATAATAAACAAACCGGCAACCTTATCTTCTATGGGCATCTCTGCTATGCAAGCATCCACTATCTCGTCTAAATAGCTTTTTTCTTCAACCGGCGGCTCCGTCTCAACAGGTGCTTCTACTACAGCCGGTTCTTCTTCTACTTCTGCCAGTTCTTCCAACTGCTCCTTAAGTTCCTGTGCATGCTTCTTATCATTCATGGCAGTCATTGCCTTAGAAGCTCCCAAATAACCTCCCACAGCAATCCCTGCTAATAAAACTGCAACAGTCACATACGAAATAATCTGATTTCTGACTCTTCGCTTATGCCTGTATTCTCTTCTTTCCATTGCTTCATCTGTATTTATGTCTTTTGCCATGTTAATAACCATGCCTTTCCTAAAATCTGTAATAACAAACTTGCGTATAACAAGTCAAATCTATCCTCTATATTAACTTATTTTTCCCCTAATTTCTACACAAATACAAAACTTTTTTCATATTCTCCTTATCAATATGGCTTTAGCCATCGGTTTCCACAACTAGTCACTCGGTGCTTATCAGAACCTGCCTCGGATAAGCACCGTGTAACTAGAAGCGGGTATCAATCCTTTCGATCAACACCCGCCTCTAAACTATACTATCCAATGGCCTATACCTCTTTTCCTAAAATTCTTTGGATACTACAAACTATTCAGTTGTCTTTTTTCTCTTTCGTATCTTTGCTCTTTTTCTTTTGTACAAATGTACTGTAACGTGCGTCCCCTTTGTCTTTCGTTCACCGTTATTTTTTCTTCTGTACTTGATACGAAATCGAATTTCGTTTCTTTGGTACCTTGTTCTTTAGTACTTTAAAAGCTAACTGTTTCACACTACTGTTATCTGAATGATACTTCTATCAAATAACTCATCTTATGTTTTCGGCGGTCCGTACCTCCTTCTTTAAGATTTTTTCTATGTGAATTTGTTTATGTTTTAATTATAGCACGAACTTTCTATTTGTCAACACATTTTCTTATATTTTTATATATTATTTCATATTTCATCCATTTAAGCAGTCCTTATCTGCTTTATTGTCGTTTTATGTATTAATTACGCATAATTTGTCATATATTTTCAGATATTTCCATTATTTGGCTTCATTTTTATTTATAGTCTGCGTTTTAGGCACATTTCCGCATGAGACACACGCGAATCACACATAAAATCCTCTGAAAATACAATAGGGCAGACCAAACGGTCTGCCCTAAAAAGTCTCTTTTATTGTCAAAACACCTAGTCACTCGGTGCTTATCCCAGCAACTTTAATCTACATCAAAGGATACTTGTCTGTCAGTTTTTGAACAATTGCTCTGGCTTCAGGTATCTTCTCTTCTCCACCCTTAACAATCAATGCAATTGCTTCTGCAATCTGATCCATATCTTCTGTGTTCATACCTCTGGAAGTAACTGCAGGAGTTCCGAGACGGATACCGCTGGTTACAAAAGGTGATTTTGGATCATTAGGAATTGTATTCTTGTTCGCTGTAATATGTGCTTCATCCAGCATCTTCTCAATTGCTTTTCCCGTTAAATCAAAAGGAGTCAAATCCATTAACATCAAATGATTGTCTGTACCGCCGGAAACAATTTTGATTCCTCTGCTCATCAGTCCCTTGCAAAGAGCCTGTGCATTATCTACTATTCCTTGCTGATATGCTTTAAAATCATCCGATAATGCTTCTTTAAAGCAAACTGCCTTAGCTGCAATTACATGCATCAGAGGACCGCCCTGAATGCCTGGGAATACTGCTTTGTTAAAGTTATACTTATCAGCTGCTTCTTGATTACAAAGAATCATACCACCACGAGGTCCGCGTAAAGTTTTATGAGTTGTGGTTGTTACAACATCTGCATAAGGCATTGGGCTTGGATGAAGTCCTGCTGCCACCAGACCAGCAATGTGAGCCATATCTACCATTAATACTGCGCCAACTTCATCTGCTACTTCTCTGAATTTCTTGAAATCAATGGTTCTTGCATATGCAGAAGCACCTGCAATAATCATTTTTGGCTTACATCCTATAGCAATTTCACGCAACTTATCATAATCGATAAAACCTTCGTCGTTTACGCCGTATGGTACAATGTGGAAATATTTTCCTGAAATATTAACCGGGCTTCCGTGTGTCAAATGGCCGCCGTGATCCAAGTTCATACCCATAATTGTATCGCCGGGATTACAGATTGCAAACTGTACTGCAAGATTAGCCTGTGCACCTGAATGAGGCTGCACATTAACATAATCGCATCCGAACAATTCTTTGGCTCTTTCAATGGCAAGATTTTCTACCACGTCTACACACTGGCATCCGCCGTAATAACGCTTCCCCGGATAACCTTCTGCGTACTTATTAGTCAGCGGGCTGCCCATTGCTGCCATAACAGCTTTGCTAACCCAGTTTTCGGAAGCAATCAACTCAATGTGGCTGTTCTGTCTTTCTTGCTCGTCCACAATTGCCTGTGCTACTTCCATATCAACGCTTTTTACCTCGTCTAGTGAATACATAAATGCTCCTCCTGTATGTGATCTATATAATATGAACGTTTAAAATACGAAATCTGAAAAGAATTATAGCATATTCCCTTGTGAAAGACAATTTCTTCTTACTACAATTAACGAACTATTTACAAACAAACCTTAAGATTTTCTAAAAGTGTTAAAAAATCTTTACTACCGGCTAAAATACTGCTACAATGGGAAAAGATTTCAAAAGGATGGGCAAATTATGTATTACATAATTGTAAATCCCGCATCCAAATCAGGACGAGGTGCTAAAATCTGGGGCATGCTCGAATCGGTTTTGAATGAGCGGGAAATTGAATACAAAGTCTTTTTTTCCAAAGAAGCCGGACATGTCATTAAACTTGTACGTGACTTATCCGCTTCCTTATTAAAGTGCGATTCAGATTCTGTTTTGAAACTGATTGTGCTGGGTGGCGACGGCACTCTGAATGAAACTTTGCAGGGTATCTCCGATTTCTCCCGCGTTCAGGTCGGCTATATTCCAACGGGTTCCAGCAACGATATGGCACGCGACTTGCAATTAGATAAAAATCCTTTGAATATATTAGATAATATTTTGGCATGCGAACAGGTTACCCTAATGGATTTGGGTTGTCTGATTTATGAACGCACTTCCGATAATTTATCCAGACAGCATGATGATGAATTATCACTGAAGCGTTACTTCGCAGTCAGTAGTGGCATTGGCTTTGATGCTGCTGTTTGCGAAGAAGTACTTACTTCTAAATTTAAAAAGGTACTAAACAAGTTAGGTCTAGGCAAATTAATCTATTTAGTGATTGCCCTGAAGCAATTAATCATGGCTAAAAAAATTACTTGTACACTTACTTTGGATGATAAAGAAACTATTCACATGCCCAAGTTCCTTTTTGTAGCCAGTATGATTCACCAATATGAGGGCGGCGGATTTAAGTTTTGTCCGGGTGCCAGCAGCCAGGACGGTATTCTGGATATCTGTTCTGCCGGAAATATTTCAAAAGGGAAGATTTTGATAGCTTTGCCTTCAGCATTTAAAGGAAATCATTTCCGATACAAAGGCATTGAACATTACACAGCTTCCAAAATTCATCTTGAAACTTCAGCTCCGTTATGGGTACATACTGACGGCGAAGTCATGATGCAGAGCAACTCCATTACTGTTTATTGCGAAAAACAAAAATTACAGCTTTTACTATAGTTTTGAACTGTTTTGAGGAGAGAGTTTATTATGAAAAAATTAGTATTACAGTATAAACATGCGCTTCCGCTCATGATTTATGCAATTATTTATGGTGTTTGGTTTTACAACCTGGAACAAGCCGTTACGAAGCCACAAACGATTATACACATGAAATTGGATGACTACATCCCCTTCTGTGAGGCTTTCGTCATCCCTTACTTCTTATGGTTTGGATATATTGCAGTTACGGTTTTGTATGTTTTATTATTCAACAAACAAGAGTATTATAGGACATGCGTGTTCCTCTTCACCGGAATGACCATTTTCCTGATTGTTTCTACGTTATGGCCTAACGGACATCACCTTCGTCCAAGCGTTATGCCCAGAGAAAATATATTCACCGGTCTGGTTGCTCACCTTTATGGTATTGATACCCCGACCAATTTATGGCCAAGTATTCATGTCTATAATTCTATCGGTGCACACTTGACGGTAATGCATACACCTAAGCTGGCTAAGAATAAATTCATTCATATTGCTTCTTTCCTGCTATGTGTTTCCATTATCTTATCTACCGTATTTATCAAACAGCATTCTGTTTTTGATATGCTGACCGCTTTTGTTATGGCAGCTGCGATGTATGTGATTGTCTATAGAATTGATATTGTTTCAGCCTGGCAAGCTATGCATTCACGCAAAACTCCACGTATTAATCAAATATAATAACAAAAACAGTGAAAATTATGAACCGACCTCCAAAAGTTAGACCGAAATTCTAACGATTGGGAGGTCGGTTTTTTTATTTGTCTCTAATTAAAATCGAAAAACCTGCGGCACAATTTATAACCTTCTACCGAAATTGCTCTGCCACCTCTGCCCGGTAAATTCATGCAATTTCCCAGCAGTCCGTAGCGAAGCTTTCTGTATAAATACCAGTCTCTTTTCTTAAGCGCGCTCCAAAGTTCTGCCTTCTTATTCAAATTCTCATCTGTTCCAGAACGAATTAATAAAATCGAAGAAATCGTTGTAATGATATCCAGATAACTTAGCATATAATGATACATTTTTCGATTGGGTATAATCTGCATCTTATGATCCGCAAGGTAATCAAACATCAGCTTATTTACATAGATCTGCTGGTCAATTCTGCCAATCATCACACTTTCATTGACCGACTGGTCTTCTCTTCCAATGTAGTAACGATAAAAATTCACATCCAGATAATACATGTTTCTAACATACGGTAACGGTTCAAACACATAAATATTATCTACATAAAAAGTATGTTCCGGCAGTCGGACACCGCAATCTTTTAATAGCTGAGTTCTGAATATAACAGAGTGCATGAGTATATATTGTCCCTTATGAAAATGTTTCACATCTTCCCAAGTAAACATCTCGTTTATTGGTAACGCATGCTTGTATCTCATAACTTTATGGCGACTTTCTCCGACCTTCTCATAAACAAAGTTGCTGATTAACATATCCAGCATTGTTTCGCCACCTGCCAGATTCCGCAGGGTCTGCAATATTTCTCTATACGCTTCTTCTTTTACCCAATCATCGCTATCCACAACCTTAAAAAACAAACCTGTTGCATTGTCGATTCCTGCATTTACAGCAGAGCCGTGTCCTCCGTTTGGTTTGTGAATTGCCTTAATAACCGTCGGATATGTTGCTGCATATCGGTCAGCAATTTCCGCTGTTCTATCGGTAGAACCATCATTAACGATGATTATTTCCACATCATCGCCACCTTTTAAAAGGGAATCTATACACTTTTCCATATAAGCCGCAGAATTATAACAAGGTACTGTAAATGATAATAGCTTCATATTTATCCTCCTGCATATCGCAGGTTTCCTGCGATACTGCATCCATAAGTAGTTTTATTATATCGTCAACGGTACTTGAAAACAACTTAAGATTTTCTAAAGATATAGTCCCAAAACTCCTTCAAATATACCCTGTATGCAGACGGAATCGGATACTTGTCTCTCACCTCGTTTGGTTCAGCGAAAATCAAATTCTTCTGATCTTTTTTAAGAGCGAGTTCATCCACTCTAACCGCATACCCAATCATATGCCATTCTTTGTGCGTAAAAATATGCTTACTGGCCGGCAGTTCTTCAATATGCAAAATAGATAAGCCTTCTTCTCTTAAATAATCCAAAACTTGCTCCTTGGTTAAGTGTTCCTCTAGACAGGGGAATTCATACATACTTGCCAATAATCCATGAGCCGGGCGTTTTCGCAGTGCTGCCTTGTTTTGATCACGTATAACTAAAACTGTCTTGTTTTCAATTTTCCGTGGTTTTTTTGCGGTTTTATACGGATAATCTGTTTCTTCGCCGTTTTGATGTGCAAGGCAAATCAAGGACCATGGGCATTCAGCACAGTGTGGCTCTCCACTAGGTAGGCAAACCATAGCCCCCAGTTCCATCAACGCCTGATTAAAATCGCCCGGTCGGCCTTTGGGCATGGCACCGCCTAATTCTACTTCAACTTGTTTTTTCACTGCTTGTTGTGCAATGTCTCTGTCATCAGCTCGTAAACGTGCCAGTACACGCAACACATTGCCATCTACTGCCGGTATACTTTGACCATAGGCAATAGAACTGATTGCACCTGCCGTATAGCTTCCGATACCCGGTAATTGCAACAATTCTTCATATTTCATAGGCATCACACCACTATAGTCAGTACAAATAATTCGAGCAGCTTTATTCAAATTTCTAACTCTGTTATAATACCCCAGCCCTTCCCACAATTTGAGTAGCTGTTCTTCCTGTGCATTGGCTAAATGCTCTATATCAGGCAGTGCTGCAATAAAGCGGTCATAATATGGTTTCACTGCTTCTACTCTGGTCTGCTGTAACATAATTTCGGATATCCATACATGATAGGGCGTTGGGTTTTCCCGCCAAGGCAAGATTCTTCTTCCTCTATCATACCAGTCGAGTAAAGGTGCAGCAATTTCATCCAGCACTGAAAGTTTAACCGGCACCGGCTTATTAATGTTCATGGAATCTTCTGTCACATTACAATCATACGCCAATACTTGCACACCGGCAGCCCGTGCCTGTATCAGTGCATCGGCGAAGGCCGGCTGCATCTGACGATTGGGTTCAAAATATTTCACATTTTCCATTTGCACAACCAGTAGAACATAGGCTTTATAGCCTTCCTCTACTGCCTTCATCAATTCATGAACATGTTTCACTGCCCGTTCAGACGGTGCATCCGGGAAAAGCACTACATTCTCCCGTTCCAGTGTCACGCCTTTTACTTCAATAAAAATCTTATCTGTTTTTGTTTGCACAAAAAAATCAAACCGAGAATTGCCATAAGTTGTTTCCGGTTTGATTTCTATAATATCGGAAAACAAACCCCCTAAAGACAGCCATTCCTTCACTGCTGCGTTGGGTGCCTGTGAATCCATATTAATTAATCTGTTTCTTTTTTTGACAGTTACCAAATCATAGGCTGTTTTTCGTTCCGGATCATTACTCTTTTCCAAATAAACCTGAACATTTTCCTTGAGTAATTCCTGACATCGGCCTGTATTCTTCACGTGAACTTTTTCTTCATGACCGGCAATATCCACGTATGCGATGAATCGATTGGGACGGCTTTGAAACCGCCCTTCAATTATATTCCTGTATTTCATAATTTTTACTCCGTATGTTTATAGGGAACTCGAGCTGAAGGAACAACTTCAGATGCTGGGGTTGTATGTGTCACTTGATCGTCAAAGAAAATGTGTGCACCAAAAGCTTTCAAAATATCTCTCTTGGTAATGCCTCCAAGGAAAAATGCCTCGTCAATTCGCACATTCCAAGCACGTAGTGTCCGAATGACACGTTCGTGAGCAGGTGCACTTCTGGCAGTAACAAGTGCGGTTCGAATGGGTGACTGTTCCAACGGAAATTCTCTTTGGATATCCGAAATTGTCTTCAAAAACTTAGCAAAAGGCCCTTGATTCAACGGTTGGTTTGCCTGTGCACATTCATATTCTTCAAAAGCTTCCAATCCCTTTTCCTGAAAAATCTTCTCCGACTCATCTGAAAACAAAACTGCATCTCCGTCGAAAGCAATCCTAATTTGCTTGATTTCTTTTAACGCATCACTTGCTTGAATCGTATCACAGCAAATAATACCGGCAGCAATTCCACAATCTATCGCCGACTGCACATCTTCTTCATCTGCAGATAAGTATAAATCCGTATGAAAAGCTTCCAGATAAGGAGTCAGTGATGCACCGCTGGCTAGCACTGCTCTTGAAATATCCAATCCATAATGTGCGATGGAATTGAACACCCTAAGTGAAGTATCGGGACTGTTATGGGACATAATGATAACTTCCACACGCCCTTCTTGTCCCGGAATCTTATTGATATTCAGCAAGGCTTCTATTAAGCGAAAACCATTTCCCGGCTTTAACAATTCACTTTCATGCTCTACCTGATAATCGCAATAAGCATCTACTCCCTGGGTGCAAAAAATATCGTTTTCAGCTGTTAAATCAAATAAAGCTCTGGATGATACGCCAATGACCAATCTGTTATCTAAATTATATGCCATAATAATCTCCTTCTCCGTTAGAAAGGAATTAGTCACTCGGTGACTGGGGATACTGGTTATCGCAAACGGCTGCCTTCGAATTTCTCCTTCGTAAGCAGACAATTTCTCAGTTCCTCAAAGCGTCCCTCTGTATCTCCTTCCGGAATTTCAAGATCTTCAGCCATTGCCATTGTTGTAATCATGTCATCTGTAACCCGATGATGCAAAGCTGCCAATATATTCAAACGTTTCTCATATGAATCTGCATCCAGGAATTCCAAAACTAACGGATCTAAATTTATTTCTTCTGTAACCTCATCCTCGACTTCCGGTTTCTCCCAGTTCTGTTTTGCTACATCCTGCTGCTCCCCAGTCTGTTGATTCCAATTCTGCTGCAGTTCAAAGCGATGTTCCTGCTGCACATAAGGATATTTCTCTTTATCAACTTTCTCCATAAACATGGATAACGGGCGAGCATAAACAGCATGGTCACCATACATAGCTTGGTAGATTACCAGATTTTCACCTGTTTCACTGTGTTCAGCCAACGTAATAACGCGGTAATAATTGCCTTTAAAATGCTTGTAAATTTGCTGAGGCAGGGGGATACTAGACATAATTGACCTCCAAATATTCATTTTGGGTTCTGTGAACCCACTAGAACAATTATAATCCCTGACTCAAATCTTGTCATTCTTCTTTTACATATCTTCTGTAAAAATTTCATGGCAAAAATTACAATTTTCTACCGGAAATACGATTTCTTCACAATCTTTGATTAATTCCAACTTCTTCTCTTCTTCCAGCTTGGAAATATATTTGTGCTGAATTGCTACTGTATACTCCCGGGTTCCATTCTCGTCAATTATTCTGGTCATGGTAACGCCGCTGTTGTTATAGCCTTGTGTAGTAAGAAGTTCTCTTACTTCTCTTACATATTCCTGCTCCACCTCTTGATAAAATGATTCTTCGACTCTGCTCTGTCCTTTACTTTGGCTGATTACTGTACCTGAAATACAAAACGCGATTACTAAGATCAATGCGATTGTAATAATAGTAGATAACGTCATTTTTCCAACTGTTTTCATAAAAAAATCCTCCTTGGTATCTGTATTTTTATACTTACTGTGTCTTCACTTTGTTTTGTTTACTGTGTTTTTATAATTGAATTCTATCAATTTTAATGTCCAATAAAACTCTCTCAATGGAAGTTGAAATGACAACTT
>CAZNAP010000081.1:0-11040 GCA_964571145.1 uncultured Lachnospiraceae bacterium
TAAGCATTGAAAGAATAGATAAGACAGATTATTTTAATTTGTCTTATTTTTTTGTTGACATGAGTGTATATAAGTGATATATACAATATATAAACATATAACAGTTACATAGAAACATTGAGAAATGAAAGGTAAGTGATATATGAATCTACTAATTAGCAATACCAGTGATAAGCCTATTTATGAACAGATCACGAGTCAAATCAAGAATCTGATTATAAGCGGGCGATTGAAGGAGGGAGATCCGCTGCCTTCCATGCGTATACTGGCCAAAGAACTTCGAATCAGTGTAATTACAACTAAGCGAGCTTATGAAGAACTTGAGCAAGCAGGATTTATTTCTACTGTAGTTGGAAAAGGGAGTTTTGTTCGTGCAACAGATACGCAAGTAATCAGAGAAGAAAAGTTAAAAGAAATTGAAGGATTACTAGCCAAAGCAGTGACAGTAGCACAACAGAGCGGAATATCCCAAAAGGAAGTTTATGAAATTATTGACGTAATATATCAGGAGGAAGAATAATGAGTCAAGAGAATGCAATTGTAGTAAAGAATTTAACAAAAAGATATAAAGATTTTTGCTTAGACAATATTAGCTTCGAGATTCCTTATGGCACAATTGTTGGTTTCATTGGTGAAAATGGTGCCGGTAAAACAACCACAATTAAATCCCTATTAGGCTTATGCCAAATTGAATCAGGCGAAATTGAACTATTGGGAAATCAAGTGAAAAGGGTGAAAGAAGACGCTGAGTATAAGGAACATATTGGCGTGGTATTTGACGAATGCAATTTTCCACAGGAGTTATTTATGGGGGATGTGGGAAAAATTATGAAGAGTATTTACAAGACTTGGGATAGTGTGAAATTTGAAAACTATGTAAAACAATTCGAACTACCTAAAAACAAGAAAGTAAAGGAATTGTCGAAGGGGATGAAGATGAAGTTGTCAATTGCCGTTGCTTTATCGCATGACAGTCGAGTACTAATACTGGACGAGGCAACCAGTGGACTGGATCCTATTATTCGAAATGAAATCTTAGATATATTTAGAGACTTTGTATTGGATGAAAAACATGCCATATTCTTATCTTCACACATTACTTCTGATATTGAAAAAGTGGCTGATTACATTATGCTGATTCATAAGGGCAAGCTATTGTTTAAAGCAGGAAAAGATGAGTTAATTTATAATTACGCAATTGTGAAATGCAGCAAAGAGCAAGCAGAGAGCATTCCGACAGATATTATAGTAGGACGGGCAGATAATGCCTTTGAAACCAGTATATTAATTAATGATAAGAAGCGCCTGACAGAGAGTAATTTCTTCAAGAAATGTGAAGAAGATGCAATAACACCCGTTATAGACAGAGCAAATATTGAAGACATTATGTTGTATATGGTCAAAAGTAAGTAAGGCTGCAAGCACTAACATTTGGAAAGGATAGGTGGAATAATGAAAGGATTATTATTAAAAGATTTATATACAATCAAAGGATTTGGAAAACAATATATTTTGGTTTTTGGGTTTATGATTTTGTGGTCAGTATGCATGAAATCAACCTCGTTTGCATCAATGTATGCAATATTGCTTGGAGGAATGCTTGTATTAACTTCTATGTCAGTTGATGAGACTGCATATTTCAATCAGTTTGCACTGACCATGCCAATTAATACAGAAACTGTGGTAAAAGCCAAGTATTTACTGTTGGTTTTAACAATTGTTGCAGGAATGATTATTGGCTGTGTAGCGAATTTCATAGGAGAATTAATTCCGGGTTTTGGCGAAGGGTTTGATGTAAACAGTATTTTTGTAATCGGATCTTTATTTCTCTTAGCATATACGATTACACTTCCCATTATTTATAAGAAGGGTGTTGAAAAGGCTAGATATGCTTATATTCTGGTATTGCTGGCTTTGGGTGTAACCATAGTTGGTGTCATCAAACTGGCATCAATGATAATGGGAGTGAAAATGACAGAACTACCATCACCTACAGGCTCTAGTTGGATGCTGATAGTTGGGCTGATAATCATTGATTTGATATCACTATTCATATCCTACAGAGTATCGCTAAAGATACTTTCTACAAAAGAATGGTAGTCACTTAGCAGTTGGGAATATCGATTACATAGAAAATTTGTCTTTTATATATTGGCAGAAAGCCAAAAAATTGATATAGTTAAGGAGGGAAAAATAGAAGGACATTCTGGAGGCGAGGTCATATTTGCTTTCGGACAAAAGGTATAAAATTAACAATGATAAATGAAACATTATATGTCAGTGATCTGGATGGAACACTCTTGAATTCTCAGGACAAAATCAGCGATTACAGCCTTAAGGTGATTAACAGGCTGATTGAGCAGGGAATGAAGTTTACTTATGCAACAGCCAGATCGCTGATTTCTGCGTCAAAAGTAACACAGGGATTACAAGTGCATATTCCAGTTATAGTTTACAACGGTGCATTTATTATGGAGGCAGATACCGGACGTGTTCTATATTCGGTAAGCTTCACTAGCGAAGAGCAAAAGTATATCACAAGCCTGCTTCAGCAGAAGGGGCTGTTTCCTTTTGTATATACATTTCGTAATCATGAGGAAAAGGTGCTTTGGTATCCACACTGTGAAAATGATGGTATGAGGCGTTACTTATCAAATCGAGAAGGCGATAAGCGATTTGAAGCAATCAGTGAAGAAGATACTATTTATCAAGGCGATATGTTTTATTATACTTGTATAGGTGAGAAAGAAGAGTTGCAGGAGGCATATGAGATTGTCAAGGCAGATGAAAGATTCCGCTGTACTTTGCAACAAGAGCTGTATCGTCCAGAATATTGGTTTGAGATTATGCCAGCTAAAGCTTCAAAAGCAAATGCAATAGGTGCATTGAAAAATATTTGGAATTGTAACGAAATAGTATCTTTTGGTGATGCGGTTAATGATATTCCTATGTTTGAAATATCGGATAGAGCCTACGCAGTAGAAAATGCAGTACCTAAATTAAAGGAATACGCAACAGGCGTTATTTTGGATAATGAACATGATGGAGTGGCTAAATGGTTAGAAGCTAATTTTGACATAATATAATAAATTAAATGGAGATTTAATAATGAGCGACAGGTATGCGGTGAGGAAAATTGAACATTTGAATGAATTAACAGTGCATGTGCCCGGTTCGAAGAGTATTACAAACAGAGCTTTAATGCTGGCAGCACTGTCATCAGAACAATGCACCTTAGATGGTGTTTTATTCAGTGATGATTCCAGAGCTTTTCTGGATTGCCTTACTACACTTGGATTTTTACTTACGATTGATGAAGCAAATAAAAGTGTTACAATACAAGGGACAGGTGGAGAAATACCTAATAAGAATGCTATAATCAATGTCAGAAGCGCAGGTACAGCTGCCAGATTTTTGACAGTTATGTTGGCACTTGCAGGTGGTACCTATGAGATAAATGCATCTTCTCAAATGTGTAAACGTCCTATGAAACCAATTCTTGACATTCTTACAAAAGCAGGCGTTATTTTTGAGTATTCAGACGAAGCAGAACATTTTCCATTTAGAATGCATTCTACTGCACCTCAATTACAGTCAGTAGTAGTAGATACCGGAATTAGTAGCCAATATGCAAGTGCTTTATTGATGGCAGGTGCTTTGTTAGAAAATGGACTGGAACTTCAGATGGAAGGAGACAGAGCGGAGGGCTCTTATATTAAGATGACACTGGCCATGATGAAACAATTTGGTGTTTGTGTGGAACGAAACCAAGAGCGTTATTTCATACACGGGGGAACTAATTGGGGGATTAAACAATATCAAATAGAACCGGATGTTTCCGGGGCATGTTATTTTTATGCGATGGCACCCTTGCTGAAAACAAATGTAATGGTAGTTGGCGTGCATAGCAATTCCTTGCAGGGAGATATTAAATTTATAGAGGTACTCAAGAAACTTGGGTGTAAGATATCAGAAGAAGAACAGGGTATCAAGGTTTGGGGAGAAGAATTGACTAGTTATCCCGGAATCCATGTTTCCATGAAAGATTTCTCGGATCAGACCATGACATTAAGTGCCTTAGCACCCTTTGCTACAAGTCCGACGTCCATTTCAAATATTGGACATATTCGTTTTCAGGAAACCAATCGGATACAGGCAATTGTTATTGAACTAAATCGTATGGGAATTAAATGTGAAGAAGCGCCCGATATTGATGGAATTCGCATTTATCCCGGAACGGTAAAGGCGACAGAAGTAGAAACCTATGAGGATCATCGTATGGCGATGGCCTTTACTTTAATCGGATTGCGAAACGGTGGAATTGTTATTAAAAATCCGGACTGTTGTCGTAAGACATTTGAAAATTATTTTGAATTAATAGAGGAGCTATATGTTTGAAAATTTGAATCAAGAAGCAGAACAAAACAAAGAACGTGTACTACTGGCGGGTGTCAATACGGACAGTAGTGAAGAGACTTTTGAACGTTCCATGACGGAACTTGCTAATTTAGCAAAGGCCTGTTTGATGGAACCGGTAGGGCAAGTTACACAAAATTTGGAATTTATTAATAAAGGTCTTTACCTAGGTACGGGCAAAGTGCAGGAAGTGAAGGAAACAGCGCAGTTATTGGAAGCTGATTTAGTTATTTTAAATGATACATTAACACCTTCTCAATTACGTAATCTTCAAAAAGAATTGGGAATGCCCGTTATGGATAGAACAACATTAATTTTGGATATTTTCGAGACAAGAGCCAGAACCCGAGAAGCGAAGTTGCAGGTAGAAAGCGCCAGATTGCAGTATTTATTACCGCGTTTAATCGGAATGCATGAGGCCTTGACCAGACAGGGAGGTACCAGCGGCAGTATGAGCAGCCGTGGTGCCGGTGAGAAGAAGTTGGAACTGGATCGAAGAAGAATTGAACATCGTCTTTCCGAATTAAGGAGAGAATTGGAAGAAGTGTCCAAAGAAAGAATTGTGCAAAGACAGAGAAGACAAGATTCCAGACTTCCGCTTGTAGCACTTGTAGGCTATACCAATGCCGGCAAATCCACGATTATGAATGCAATGCTTGATACCTATGTCATGGAAGAGGACAAAAAAGTTCTGGAGAAAGACATGCTTTTTGCCACTTTGGATACCACAATCAGAAGAATCAATACAGGCAATAATAAGGATTTTTTGCTATCGGATACAGTAGGATTTATTCATAAGTTACCGCCAAGTTTGGTGAAGGCATTTCGTTCTACACTGGAAGAAGTAAAAAGTGCTGATTTATTATTACACGTAGTGGATTGTTCTGATCCAAGTTACTTAGATCAGATGAGAACAACCAATGAAACTCTGACCGAACTGAATGCAGGAAGTATTTCTACAATCGTTGTATATAACAAGGCGGATAAGTGTGAAGAACCTATTACTTATCCCAAGGTGAATGGCGAAAATAAAATCTATATTTCAGCAAAAGAGGGTACTTCGTTGGAATTGCTGGTACAGGTTATTTTGGAACATGTTTATGCGGATTATGTAGAAGCAAACTTCTTGATTCCATTTCAAATGGGGACATTGGTTTCCTATTTTAGAGAAAATGCCACGATTTTAGAACAGGATTACCGAGAAGAGGGTACTCTGTTACGTGTCAATTGTCATAAAGCAGATAAAGATAAGTATGCACAATACTTAGTCACTGAGTGACTAACAAGTGTCGAGTAACTAGAAAATCAGAAGAGATTTTTGGAAGTAGGAGGATGAAACGACAATGGATCAAGAACGATTAAATAAATATCTGGCCTCCTGCGGTGTTTGCTCTAGACGTGAAGCTGACAAACTCATTGAAGATGGCCGCGTGCAAGTGAATGGGGTGAAAGCTTCTATGGGTATGCAAGTAAGCGGCAAGGATCAAATAACGGTAAATGGCAAACTGCTTCAAGGAAAAAATGATAAAGTGGTATTGGCCTATTATAAACCGATTGGTGTAACTTGTACGGAGAAAGATCGTTTTGCAGACAAAAAAATTACAGATGTTTTGAAATATCCGGTTCGTGTCACTTATGCAGGAAGACTGGATAAAGACTCCGAAGGATTAATGATAGTAACCAATGATGGAGACTTGATTGAAGCCATGATGCGTGGTAGCAAGGGACACGAAAAAGAGTATATAGTTAAAACAAATAAAGAGATAACGGATGATTTCCTAACTCAGATGGCTTCTGGTATCTACCTGTCGGAACTGAATCTGACAACCAAACCTTGTGAAGTACAAAAAATAGGTAAGTTTACCTTTAAAATCACACTGACCCAAGGAGTCAATAGACAGATAAGGCGTATGGCGAAAGAGCTGGGATATCAAGTGACTGCCATTAAAAGAATCAGAATTATGAATGTTAAACTGGACGATTTGCATGAAGGCCAGTATCGACAGCTGAAAAAGGATGAATTACAGGTGTTATATAATGACTGTTTCCAAACAATAAGGGAATAGAATAGTGAATTATACTAAATCGAGTGTTGCAGGCGAATTAAATCACATTAGATGGTAAGTAGATTTGAGTGAGAAATTAGAACAATTTCACTGAAAAAATGACAAAATCATGTTGTAAAAACGATAAAATAAAAGAAAACACATTTTATTTAATCACTACATGAATTAAAAACGAGACAAGTTGACGGAAAACTTGCAAAATGGAGGCATAGCATATGGATGAAGATAAGAAAAGATGTGAAGAACTGGTCAAAAAGCTGAATGAAGCATCTGATGCTTACTATAACGGACTGGAAGAAACCATGTCTAACTTCGAGTGGGATGCTATGTTTGATGAACTTTCTGCTCTGGAAACAAAAACAGGATACATCTTGCCGGATAGCCCAACTCAGAATACCGGGGTAGATGAAAATAGCGGAGAAAGAGAAAGTCATGAATTTCCGGCATTGTCCATGGCCAAAACAAAAGCGGTATCTGACTTAATTAAATGGGCAGAAGACAAACCAATCTGGCTCTCTTGGAAAATGGATGGATTATCACTAGTTTTGACGTATGATAACGGGCGTTTGACTAAAATTTTAACAAGAGGAAACGGAACGACAGGAACCAATATAACGAATTTGAAAAATGCCCTGTTTGGATTTCCAGTTAAAATAAACTACAAAGGGCATATGGTTGTTAGAGGGGAAGCAGTTATTACCTATACTGATTTCGAACTGATTAATCAAATGGCTGCCCAAGAGGAAGAAGAATATGCCAATCCGAGAAATCTAGCTTCGGGAACGCTGAGTTTGGATGATCCGGATAAGGTGAGAGAGCGACATGTTCAATTTCATGCGTTTACATTGGTTTATATAGAAGAACAAATACGTTCATGGGGAGAACGTATGAATTTTCTGGTAAAGGAAGGGTTTAATGTAATTGAGAGGGAAGCTGTAACAGCGCAGACACTTCCTGAAGCAATAGAACGTTGGACTCGTCGTGTAGAAAATGGTGAAGTAGATGTCCCAGTGGACGGTTTGATTATCTGTTATGATGACACTGATTATGCAGCTTCAGGAAGTGTAACAGGGCATCATGCTACCAGAGCCGGATATGCGTTTAAATGGCAGGATGTTTCAGCTGAGACAGAATTGGATCATATTGAATGGTCCTGTGCTGCATCTACAATTTCACCGGTTGCCGTTTTTCAACCGGTGCAATTAGAGGGGACGACTGTTTCAAGGGCTTCGCTTTGTAACATCAGTGAGATGGAACGGCTTGGAATCGGACAGAACTGTACATTGGAAATTATTAAGGCCAATAAAATTATACCGAAATGCATTTCAGTTAAAAAATCTGACGGAATTATGAAGATACCGGATACATGCCCCGTATGTGGTGCTAAAACGGAAATTTATATCAGCCCCAAAAGTCTGACCAAAACATTGCATTGTACAAATGTTGATTGCACCGCAAAACATGTAAAAAAGTTTACAAGATTTGTTAGCAAATCTGGGTTAGATATAGATGGACTCTCGATTCAAACCATGTTAAGATTTATCAATGAGGGTTTTATTTCCGAATTTGCAGATATCTATCATCTGGCTGACCATGAAACCGTGATTAAACAGATGGATGGATTTGGCGAGAAATCATGGGACAATATGTTGCATGCAATTGAAAAGAGCAGAACCGTACATCCTGTTCATTTTATCTATGCACTATGTATTCCAATGATTGGATTGGATGCCGGCAAAAAGATTATTGCTGCAGGCGGTTTTGATGGATTTCTGAAACGAATGGAAGATGGAACTGGATTTGAGGACATAGACGGACTCGGTCCTGAGAAGTCAGCATCCTTAATGCAATGGTATAGTAATCCTAAAAATCAAAATTCTTTAAAGGCACTTTTGGCAGAGATCCATTTGGAACAAGTGGATTTAAATAAAAATGTGGGTGGAAAATGTGATGGACTGACCTTTGTAATTACTGGGGATGTACATTATTATCAAAATCGGGATGCGTTCAAGGCTTATGTAGAAGCAATGGGTGGAAAAGTAACGGGCAGTGTAACATCCAAAACTGATTATTTGGTTAACAATGATGTGACTTCGGGTTCATCTAAGAATAAAAAAGCCAAAGAACTGGGGGTGCCGATTATTTCAGAAGACGAGTTCGTAACACAATTTGGAGAAGCGTAAATAATTAAAAGTAAAAATATAGTATAATAAGTCGTTCGGCTCAGTACCGAGTGACTAAGAAACGGAGTGGTGAAAAATGCCAATTAAAGTACAAAGCGATTTACCTGCAAAAGAAAAACTGGAAAATGAAAATATATTTGTGATGGATGAGAACCGTGCAGCACATCAGGATATCCGTCCTTTGCAAATTTGTATTTTGAATTTAATGCCGATTAAGCAGGATACAGAGTTGCAGTTGTTACGTGCGTTGTCGAATACGCCTCTTCATATAGAAGTAACATTTATGAAAATGGATAGTCATGTTTCACTAAATACACCTATTCAACATTTAAATCGTTTCTATAATACATTTGGAGAGTTAAAAGGTAAGAAGTTTGATGGATTGATTATAACAGGTGCACCGGTAGAGCAGATACCTTTTGAAGAGGTGGACTATTGGCCGGAGCTGTGCGGAATTATGGATTGGACAAAAACGCATGTAACTTCAACTTTGCATATTTGCTGGGGTGCACAGGCAGGAATGTATTATCATTATGGATTGGAGAAGGTGCTTTTACCTGAGAAGTTGTTTGGTGTCTATGAACATCGCGTAATGAATCGGAAGACACCTTTGGTACGTGGGTTTGATGATCTTTTTATGATTCCTCACAGCAGACATACTGCAGTCCGTTCACAGGATATTTATGATTGCCGAGCACTGACAGTATTGGCAGAATCCAAGGAAGCCGGTGTTTTGCTGTCCATGAGCGAGGAAGGCAAGCAGATTTTCCTCATGGGACATCCCGAATATGACCGTTATACATTGCATAATGAATACATTCGTGATAAAGAAAAAGGCTTACCGATTCAAGTGCCGCTTAATTACTATCCGAATGATGATGATACCCAGAGACCTAATTTACAGTGGCGTGCACACAGCAATAATTTGTATTCCAATTGGCTCAATTATTACGTTTATCAGGTAACGCCTTATGAGTTGTAAGGGAAGTGGCTTAAAACCTTGGTTTATCAAGGGTTACAGCGATGTGAATATAAAATCAAACATATCGTAATTTACCGTAAAATACCGTAGTTTTTATGAAAATTGGCGTACGAATGGCGTACGGAGCGATTTTTCGTGGCGTACGGTAGCAACCAAAAAATAATAGAAAAAGAATTAAGTTTTGTACAATTCGAATCAGGTATTGCCTATATGGTGATACCTTTTTTGATTTAATTTTAGTGACCTTTTATTTCTAAGCCAATAGAAATAAAAGGTCTTTTTTCGTTTAGAAGATTAGTTGCACATTAGTTAATATTGAAAGGAAGTGATAAAGTTGGATTATACAAAGGAGGAAGAAAACAAAAAGATAACTGTTATAAAGAACATCAAAATTAATGAGTTACATGATTTTGAAAAACATCCCTTTAAAGTAGAAAATGACAAGGAATTGTTTGAACTAATGAAGAGTATTGAGGAAGAAGGTGTATTAGTACCATTGTTAGCAAGACCAAATCCAAATGGTGATGGGAGGGATTGGTTTAGTGACAATAAGATGTAATGTAGAAAAGTGTTAATTACTGGTGACTTATTGGGGAGTAAAGGGTATAATTTATTTGTAATTATTACTTGTTATAGTAATAATTGGAAAGTATTGCGTTCGTAATTTTATATTTAGAATAATAAGAACTTAAGTGATTGATAACACATTCAGTTTCAAATTACTAAATATGCAATTATGCAGAGGGGAGGAATAATAATTGCCAATTCCATATAATTGCGGTGAATTTATATTAAGCAAAGGTAGAATCAATTATCAGGCAGTGTTAGATGATTTTTCTAATGCGAAGAAAGTTCGAGTGCTAACCTACAATATTTCAAAAAAAAACTACAAGAATGAATTGATTGATGCTTTGAAAGAGTTGTCCGAGGATGTCGATGTCCAGATTATTTCTAATATTCCTTCGAGAATGCAAAATTATTATAATACGCCGGCGGGAGATGCATATCGTGAAAAATATAGAAGTAGTTACTCGGTTTAAAGGATTGGAATTTACAATAGCTTGTAACTGGCTTTCATCAACATGCGTGTAGATCTCCGTTGTTGTGATACTTTCATGTCCTAAATATTGTTCAACAATTAGGCATGATTTATTTTGACTGTATGTTGTCAACTCCTTTTTTTAAGAGTATTGACATATGTGTATGCGATTACACAGAAACATGTAAGTGGAATAATGAGAAGTTGAATCAAAATAGTTAGAGCACGTAATTGTATTTAGAACGACATAGCGATTATTAATATTGGTTTAAGTTTAGAGTATTTTATTCAACATAAGCTTTAATCTATGGGGAGGTTATATAATGCAATTTTATGAATTTGGTGAAGAGAATG
>CAZNAP010000082.1:0-11005 GCA_964571145.1 uncultured Lachnospiraceae bacterium
AGTGATATCTGCTAAGTTGCTTTTGTACTAAAAATGAATTATTATATTTATGATCAATTAACTATATAGAGATGAAGGGAACATACCTATTATGCTAAATATTGTGCTATTATCAGGCGGTTCTGGAAAGCGCCTGTGGCCACTTTCAAACGATATCAGATCAAAACAGTTTATTAAGATATTTAAAGATGCAAGTGGCAAATACGAATCCATGGTGCAGAGAGTCTACCGCCAAATCTGTGAGGTGGATGCTACAGCAGAGGTGACAATTGCCACTTCTAAAACACAGGTTTCAGCTATTCATAATCAACTGGGACCGGCTGTCGGAATCTGTGTTGAACCTTGCAGACGCGATACTTTTCCGGCAATTGCATTGGTAGCATCATGGCTGCATGATGTGAAAAAAGTGCCCGGTGATGAAGCCGTGGTGGTATGTCCGGTTGACCCATTTGTGGAAGCTGATTATTTTGAAGCAATCAAGAAACTGGGCGAAATAGCCAAAACAGATTCAACAAATATGGTGTTAATGGGTATTGAACCCACCTATCCCAGTGAAAAGTATGGCTATGTTATTCCAGAAACGAATGACGCAGTCAGTGTGGTTCAGTGCTATAAGGAAAAGCCGGATGAGCAGACCGCAAGACAGTATATTCAGGAAGGTGCACTGTGGAATGGTGGCGTATTTGCTTTTAAACTGGAATATATGCTAGAGAAAGCACATCAGCTCATTGAGTTTACCGATTATCAGGATTTATATCAAAAATATGATACACTTCAGAAAATTAGTTTTGATTATGCGGTGGCCGAAAAAGAAAATAGTATGAAGGTAATGCGCTTTTCCGGTCAATGGAAGGATTTGGGAACATGGAACACCCTGACAGAGGCCATGGGAGAAGCAAATGTAGGCAATGCTATCTGTAATGAACAATGCAAGAACGTGCATGTTATTAACGAATTGGATGTGCCGGTGCTTTGCATGGGTTTATCTGATGTGGTTGTTTCTGCAAGTCCGGAAGGGATTTTGGTATCAGATAAGGAACAATCCAGTTACATTAAGCCTTTTGTAGATGCGATTAATCAACAAATTATGTTTGCCGAGAAATCCTGGGGAAGCTTTAAGGTCATAGATGTGGAAGATGAAAGCCTTACCATAAAGGTAACACTGAAAGCAGGACGAAAGATGAATTATCACAGCCATGAGCGACGTGAGGAAGTATGGACTGTGATTTCAGGACAGGGTCTGGCTGTAGTGGACGATATAGAAAGAAACATCAAAGCGGGAGATGTCATTACCCTGCCGGTTGGATGTAAACATACTCTTTTTGCAGAAACCGAACTAAAGGTGATTGAAGTGCAAATTGGAAAAGAAATTAGTGTAAGTGATAAGCAAAAGTATGATTTAAAAATCATAACTAAAGGAGCTGAATAAATGGAAGAAACAAGGGCTGTCAATAACAAGAGAATTATTACTTTTCTATTAATTACGTTTATATTGGCTTATGGAGCTGAACTATTTTTTATTATGCCCATTGTAGGAAGCACGGATGAAAACCAAGCTAAGCTGGCGCAGTCGTTACTGAGCAGTATTGTGTTTATACCTACTGTAGCCGCTATATTAACAAGATTACTTACCAAAGAAGCAATTATGGGAACCAATATTATGCTTTCCCTGAATTTGAAACGTGATGTGAAGTATTACGCACTGGGTTGGTTCGGTACGGCATTCATGATTATAGTGGGCGCAGCACTGTATTTCGTGGTTTTTCCCAGTCAGTTTGACCCGAATATGGAATTCTTTATGCAGACGATGCAGGCGCAAGGTGGAGCTGAAACAATCACATTTACAAATGATGAGTTGAAACGTGCAATGCTGATACAAATTCTAACCTCAATTTTGCTATCCCCGTTTTTGTATGTGATTGATTGCTTTGGAGAAGAATGGGGCTTTAGGGGTTACTTATTACCAAAGATGTTAAAGAGCTTTCGAGTAGTTCCCACATTATTAGTTAGCGGGCTGCTTTGGGGACTTTGGTATGCACCTTTGGTTTATCTTGGCAGAATCTACGGAATAGGCTATGCAGGATTTCCAGTTGTAGGTATTTTGACAATGTGTTTGTTTAGCATGGCACTGGGAGTGTTGTTATCTTATGTGACAATTAAAACCGGAAGCTGTCTTCCTGCAATTATGTGTCGTGGCGTTATTTATGGCTTTGCTACAATCAGCTTATGCTTTACGGTAAAAGATAGCTATAATGTCTTATTAGGTCCGTCTGCCTATGGACTGATCGGGTGCGCAGGCTTTATTGCACTGGCAGTCTACTTGACGATTCAGCTTCATAAAGAAGAGGAAGCTAAAATAGCCGATGGCAGTAGAACACTTTTGTAAATAATATATATTGAAAAGCGCGTGAAAAGTGGAAATATTCGGCAAATCGCTTGACAGTAGGCACCACGGGTGCTATCATATAAAGGAATTAAAAATGATTATTTGTAGAGTGGACTTTCAGGTCCACTCTTTTTTAGGGATTTAGGTCGCTGTTACTTTTAGGTGCAGAACCTGTTAAGGAGAATAATTGATTTATGTCAAAAAGAGAAAGTTATGAAGAAAGAACACTGGCACTTTTGGAGCCGATTGTAGCGGCGAACCACGTGGAAATATACGATGTGGAGTATGTGAAAGAAGGCAGTGACTGGTATTTAAGATGCTTTATTGATAAGCCGTCAGGAGTTAATATCAGTGAATGTGAAGCAGTCAGCAGAGCTTTATCAGCAGAACTGGATCAAACGGATTTTATTGAAGATGCTTATATACTGGAAGTTAGTTCTCCGGGACTTGGAAGACAGTTAAAGAAAGACAAACATTTACAGAAATCAATAGGTCAAGAAGTAACAGTAAAAACCTATATGGTGATAAACGGCACTAAGGATTTTGGTGGAATATTAAAAGCTTTTGATGCAGATACAATTACTTTGGAACCAATATCTGAAGAGGAAGCGGAAGATATGATTTTCAATCGAAAAGACATAGCTATAATTAAGCTTGCACTTGATTTTTAATGTCCGATAAAATACTAATTAATGGACGGAAAGGGATGCGAAAAATGAACAAGGAATTAATGGAAGCATTGGAGCTGTTGGAGAAAGAAAAAGAGATCAGTAAAGAAACATTATTTGAAGCAATTGAAAATTCGCTGATTACAGCTTGTAAGAATCACTTTGGAAAATCTGATAATGTCAAAGTGGAAATTGACAGGGAAACCTGTGACTTTTTATGTTATGCAGAAAAAGAAGTAGTGGAAGAAGTAGAAGATGATTGTCTGCAGATGACCTTGGAGGAAGCACAGGAGATTAAGTCTGATGCTAAAATCGGAGATGTCATTCATGTGGAGATTAAGTCCAAAGAATTTGGCCGTATTGCAACACAAAATGCTAAAAATGTTATTTTGCAAAAAATTCGGGAAGAAGAAAGAAGTGTGATTTATAATCAGTACTTCGAGAAAGAAAAAGATATTGCAACCGGTATTGTACAACGATATATCGGCAAGAATATCAGCATTAATATGGGTAAAGCAGACGGAATCTTGAATGAAAGCGAGCAGGTTAAGAATGAATTCTTTAAGCCTACCGAAAGAATCAAAGTATATATTCTTGAAGTTAAGAATACACCTAAGGGACCTAGAATTTTAGTAAGTCGTACACATCCAGAACTGGTTAAACGTTTATTTGAAGCTGAAGTAACCGAAATCAGAGATGCTACTGTAGAAATAATGAGTATCGCAAGAGAAGCCGGAAGCAGAACCAAGATGGCAGTTAAATCAAACAATCCTAATGTAGATGCAGTAGGCGCTTGCGTAGGTTTAAACGGTACCAGAGTAAACTCTATTGTTGAAGAGTTACGCGGTGAAAAAATCGACATTATCAACTGGGATGAAAATCCTGGTAACTTAATACAAAATGCACTTTCTCCGGCTAAAATAGTTGCAGTATTTGCTGATCCTGATGAAAAGACTGCAAAAGTAGTAGTACCGGATTATCAGTTGTCATTGGCAATTGGTAAAGAAGGACAGAATGCTCGTTTAGCAGCTAGATTAACAGGCTATAAGATTGATATTAAGAGTGAAACACAAGCCAAAGATGCTCCCGGATTCCGTTATGAAGATTATATGGATGAGTACGATGAGTACGACGGATATGAAGAAGAGTATGAAGAGGGCAGTGAGGAAGAAAGTAGCGAAGCTTCTACTGATGAAGTAGTAGAATAGGTGGTATTTGCATGGCAAAAAAGATTCCCGAAAGACAGTGCGTAGGATGCGGAGAAATGAAATCCAAAAAGGAAATGATGCGTGTTCTGAAAACGCCTGAGGATGAAATCATACTGGATGTAACAGGCAAGAAAAATGGAAGAGGTGCTTATCTTTGTAAATCCAGAGAGTGTCTGCAGCAGGCACGAAAAAATAAAGGATTAGAACGGTCTTTCAAAATGAGTATTCCAAGTGATGTTTATGACAGTCTGGAAAGGGAGTATGATCAAGTTGAACAATAACAAAATACTATCTCTTTTAGGCTTGGCAGCCAGAGGAAGAAATCTGGTTAGTGGTGAATTTTCCACAGAGAAAGCAGTAAAAGAAGGAAAGGCGGCATTAGTGATAGTGGGTGTAGATGCTTCTGACAATACCAAGAAGATGTTTACAAATATGTGCACATATTATCAAACACCAATTTACATTTATGCTGATAAGGAGAGTTTAGGGAAAGCCATTGGCAAGGAAATGCGTGCATCAGTAGCAGTTACTGATCAGGGAATGGCTGCAAACATAATCAAACACATGGAAGAATCATAGGAATTTTAAGACGGAGGAAATAGAATGGCCAAAATTAAAGTGCATGAAATTGCAAAAGAACTGGAAAAGCAAAGCAAAGATGTGATTGCTTTTCTGCAAGATAAAGGAATTGAGGTGAAAGCTGCTCAGAGTTCACTGGATGAAGAAGCTGCGGATTTAGTTCGTAAAGCATTCGGAGGAGCTGCCAAGAAGGCAGAAGCAAAGAAAGAAGAACCGAAGAAAGCAGAAGCGAAGGCTGCAGACCAGAAGACTGCAGATACGAAGACTGTGGATACGAAGACTGAGGAAAATCAGACTGAAGATAAGCAGGCAGAATCTGAGAAAGAAGAACCCAAGAAGAAAAAGAAGATTATTTTCGTAAGCAACCCACATAATAGCAATATACCCGGGCAGCGTCCATCAGGAGAAAACAGAGCTCCTCAGAATAATAATCGCCAGAATAATAACAACAATAACCGTGGTTATCGTCAAGGACAGGGCAGAAGCCAGGAGTATACGCATAAAATAATTAGGCCGATTACTGCACCTTCCGTATCAGAGACAGGACGTACTGATTTCAAACAAAACACACCCAGACCTGAAGCAAATAGACAAGATGCGAACAGAACGGATTCCAACAGACCAACCTATAACAGACCGGCTTCTAATAATAATAGACCGGCACAGGCATCTACAGGTGACTATAGAAACAGAACAAACAGTACTTCAGCAAACAGAACACCTGCAAGAAGTGAAGGATACCAAAGAAATGACAGACCGCAAACTTACGCCGGAAACAACCAAGGAACCAGGCCGGATTATCGCAGACCTGACGGAACTGCTCGCCCGAGTACTCAGGGTGGTAGGCCTGATTTTCGGAATCATAACGCTGATCGGAATAACAACAGACCTGGTGGCAATACGGGACGCCCTGACAGAGGCGTTGCAGGGCAGGACAATCGATTCAAAAAACCTGAAAAAGCAGGTAAAGGTTTCGGTGGTGATACCCCGATTAAAGACGATAAGCGTAGGGAAGAAGAAAAGCGTAGAATCAGTCAGGAAAAAGAAAAGAAATCCAGAAAAGATTTCATATACGAAGATGACAGCACAACTGTAAAGAAAGCAGGCAGGTTTATTAAGCCTGAAAAGAAAGCTGAGGATATGATTGAGGAGCAAATCAAGGTTATTACTGTTCCTGATTCCTTAACAATCAAAGAATTGGCAGATAAAATGAAGTTGCAGCCTTCTGCAATTATTAAGAAGTTGTTTTTACAGGGTCAAATAGTAACCGTTAACTCGGAAATTTTATTTGAAGAAGCTGAAAATATTGCAATTGATTATGATATCATCTGCGAAAAAGAAATTAAAGTAGATGTAATCGAAGAGTTACTGAAAGAAGAGGATGAAGAAGAAGGCGAATTGACCAACAGACCACCTGTTATTTGTGTTATGGGTCATGTCGATCATGGTAAAACATCCCTTTTGGATGCAATCAGAAAAACAAATGTTACGGATAAAGAAGCCGGAGGTATTACACAGCACATTGGTGCATATACTGTAAATATTAACGGTCAATCCATTACTTTCTTGGATACACCGGGACATGAAGCGTTTACCGCTATGCGTATGCGTGGTGCTAATTCTACTGATATCGCTATTTTAGTTGTAGCAGCAGATGATGGTGTTATGCCACAGACTATAGAAGCAATTAATCATGCTAAGGCTGCTGGAATTGAAATTATTGTTGCGATTAACAAAATGGATAAACCGGGCGCTAATATTGACCGTGTAAAACAGGAAATGACAGAGTATGAGTTAATTCCGGTTGATTGGGGCGGCACAACTGAATTTGTTCCTGTTTCTGCTAAATCAGGCGAAGGTATTGAAAATCTATTGGAGACAATCCTGTTAACAGCAGAAATCTTAGAGCTCAAAGCTAATGCCAACAGACGTGCAAGAGGTCTGGTTATTGAAGCTGAATTGGATAAAGGACGTGGTCCTGTTGCAACTGTATTGGTTCAAAAAGGTACACTGCATGTAGGTGATTTTATATCCGCAGGAGCCAGCCATGGCAAAGTTAGAGCAATGGTAGATGATAAGGGAAGACGTGTCAAAGAAGCACTGCCGTCTACACCTGTAGAAATACTTGGTCTTTCTGATGTGCCAAGTGCCGGTGAAGTCTTTATTTCACATGACAATGATAAGACTGCTAAGAACTATGCAGATACCTATCTGTCACAGAATAAAGAGAAAATGCTTGAAGAAACCAAATCCAAGATGTCTTTGGATGACTTGTTTACACAGATTCAGGCCGGCAACTTAAAAGAACTGAATATCATAGTTAAAGCGGATGTACAGGGTAGTGTAGAAGCTGTGAAACAGAGTCTGACCAAACTGTCCAACGAAGAAGTTGTGGTGAAATGTCTCCATGGTGGTGTTGGTGCCATCAATGAATCTGATGTTTCATTAGCTTCCGCATCTGCAGCAATTATTATCGGATTTAATGTCCGCCCGGATGCTATGGCTAAAACCATTGCAGAACGCGAAGGCGTTGATATCCGCTTATACAAAGTAATCTATCAGGCAATTGAAGATGTAGCAGCTGCTATGAAGGGAATGTTAGATCCTGTATTTGAGGAGAAGGTTATCGGTCATGCAGAGGTAAGGCAAATCTTCAAGGCATCCGCTATCGGAAATATTGCCGGTTCTTATGTTCTGGATGGTATGTTCCAGAGAGGATGTAAGGTTCGTATCTCCAGAGAAGGAAATCAGATTTTTGAAGGCGAGCTTGATTCCCTGAAGAGATTTAAAGATGATGTAAAAGAAGTAAAAGCAGGCTTTGAATGTGGTCTTGTATTTGACGGTTTCGACCAGATGCAGGAGCTTGATATAGTAGAAGCATATATTATGGTGGAGGTTCCAAGGTGAGAAAAAACAGCATGAAGAATACCAGAATTAATGGAGAAGTACAAAAGGTTCTGGCTGAAATCATACGCACTGAAATAAAGGATCCGCGAATCAGTCCGCTGACCTCGGTTATTGCAGTAGAAGTAGCCCCCGACCTGAAAACCTGTAAAGCATGGATTAGTGCTTATGGGGATGAACAGGCACAAAAAGATACTCTGGCAGGATTAAACAGCGCAGAGGGTTTTATCAGAAAAGAGCTTGCAAGACGGGTGAATCTTCGCAATACACCGGAAATCAGATTTATTGTAGATCAATCCATTGCGTATGGCGTGAGAATGTCTAAGCTGATTGATGAGGTAAATAAGTAGTATGAATATCTATGAAGAAGTAAAAACAGCAAAAACCATTGGAATCAGTGGTCATATACGACCGGATGGTGATTGCATCGGTTCCTCTATGGGACTTTATCTGTATTTGTTAAAGGCATGTCCGGAAGCAGATATACAGGTATTTATAGAAAAACCGGCTGATATTTTTAACTGTATCAGCCGTGTTGAAGATATACACAGTGACTTTCAGACAAATATAGAGACATTTGATGTTTTTATAGCACTTGACACAGCGTCAGACCGTTTGGGAGAAGCTGAAGCATATTTTAACCATGCGGTGAAAAAAATAAATATTGATCATCATATAAGTAATACAGGCTGCGGAGATATCAATTATATCAAACCGGAGACCAGCTCTACTTGTGAATTGGTTTATGAAGTAATGGAAAATAAGGAATTGCTGGATGTGGAAATCGCCAAGGCATTATATATCGGCATCATTCATGACACCGGCGTGTTCCAGTATTCTAATACGGCTCCTTCCACGT
This sequence comes from uncultured Lachnospiraceae bacterium, assembly GCA_964571145.1. Taxonomy (GTDB): domain Bacteria; phylum Bacillota; class Clostridia; order Lachnospirales; family Lachnospiraceae; genus Suilimivivens. The sequence continues at coordinate 8,605 of CAZNAP010000082.1, forward strand.
TGAAGACAGCAGCGGAACTGATTGCCTATGGATTTGATTTTCCTAAATTAATTGATGAAACTTTCTACGAAAAGACTTATGTACAAAACCAAATTATGGGCAGGGCTCTTTTAGAGAGTATTATGTTTATGGATGGCAGATGTGTAGTCAGTATGGTAGACCAAAAGACCATGCGGTTTTACCAAGCGGATTCTCATGATTTAGAAGGAATTGTCAGCCAGCTTCGCAACATTAAAGGAGTGGAATGTGCCATTTTCATGTATCAGGTTGGCACGCAGGAATACAAAGTAAGCCTACGCTCTAATGGAAAAGTCAATGTAGCTGAAATTGCAACCTTCTTTGGCGGAGGCGGGCATGTTCGGGCAGCCGGTGCAACCATGCAGGGAACATTTCATGATATTGTCAATAATTTATCAGCACAAATCGCAAGACAAATTGGTTAGTCATGAAGTGACTGATGCAAGATACATAGCGTAATAAGGATTCGGAGGCACATAGATGTACCATGGAATCATCAATGTATATAAAGAAGCGGGCTATACTTCACATGATGTGGTAGCTAAGCTTCGCGGCATATGTAAACAAAAGAAGATAGGACATACAGGAACCCTTGATCCGGATGCGATAGGGGTTCTTCCCGTCTGTCTGGGAAACGGAACCAGACTATGTGATATGCTGACCGATCGAAGTAAGGAATATAAAGCAGTTCTTCGCCTGGGTATCACGACTGATACGCAGGATTTTTCGGGTAAAATTCTGGAAGAAAAGCCAGTACTGGCGACGACCGCACAAGTGAAAGATGCCATTATGTCTTTTCAGGGAGATTCCCTGCAAGTACCACCCATGTATTCTGCTTTAAAAGTAAATGGCAAGAAGCTTTATGAGCTTGCACGAGCAGGCAAAGAAGTAGAACGAGTTGCCAGACCGATTACGGTTTCTTCTATAGCAATATTGGAAGAAGCACATCCGGATTACACCTTTTTAATCAATTGTTCCAAGGGCACGTATATCAGAACTATTTGTCATGATATTGGGCAAAAGTTGGGGTGCGGTGGAGTTATGGTCAGTTTGCAGAGAACCAGAGTGGGAGAATTTGCACTGACACAGGCACATAAGTTGGATGAAATACAAAAAATGGCTGATGCTGGACTTCTTGACAGCTTGGTTACTCCAGTAGACAAAATGTTTGAAAATTTAACAGCCTTCACCGTAAGAGAAAGCGGATTCAAGGCATTGCAAAACGGAAACATGTTACAACCGGCAGATTGCGTATTTGAAACAAGGGTTTCTTCAAATCAAGAACAAGTTTCTGCCATCATAGGAGAACCGACTGACGGTGAGAATTTTAGGGTTTACAATCACAATCAGATTTTTTATGGTATTTATGAATATAAAAGAGAACGTGGCGTGTTTTGTCCAGTGAAACTTTTTTTGCCTGACATCAAGTAAGCACCGAGTCACTAAGGAGGGCGGAGAAACAATATGCAAATTATATGCGATACAACCGAATTTGAGTTACAGACACAAATAGCTGTAGCAATTGGAAAATTTGATGGCCTTCACCGTGGACATATGACTTTGTTATCCTGTATTTTGGAACAGAAAAAACAAGGTTTGTCTGCGGTGGTTTTTACATTTTATCCCTCGGCATCCGCCTTTTTTGGCAATAAAGAAGAAAAAGAACTGACTACCAGAGATGAGAAACGCAAACTGTTTGAAGCCATGGGAATTGATATCTTAATTGAATTTCCCCTCAATACAACCACAGCGGCTATTTCACCGGAGGATTTTATCAGCCGGATTTTATGTGGGCAAATGCACACGAAATTTATTGCGGCGGGTACCGATTTGTCGTTTGGGGCGAAGGGACGGGGGAACTGTTTCATTTTAGAAAAATTCGCAGTAGAACTGGGTTTTCAGGTACAAATAATCGACAAGGTAATCTATGAAGGCAGGGAAATCAGTTCCAGTTATGTACGTGAGGTAGTAGAAAACGGCGATATGGGTATAGCTAGCGAGCTATTAGGCAGGCACTATAGTTTTGAAGGGACGGTAGAATCGGGACGCAAGCTTGGAAGACGACTTGGTATGCCGACTTTAAACCAGTATCCAAGGCCGGAAAAGCTGTTGCCACCAAGAGGCGTTTATTACTCGCAGGTGCTTTTTGAAGGTGGAACCTATATCGGAATTACCAATATTGGCTTAAAACCAACAGTTAATGATACACCCTCAATTAGTGTGGAAACGTATTTGTATGATTTCGACAGAGATATGTATGGAAAAGAAATTGTCACAGAATTGTTACAGTTTAAACGTCAGGAACAGAAGTTTGCAACGATACAGGAACTGAAGGCACAAATGGAGAGAGATATAGAAGAAGGCAGATTATTCCATGCCTGTA
>CAZNAP010000083.1:0-10891 GCA_964571145.1 uncultured Lachnospiraceae bacterium
CATTTGGAATGTATATATTGGTTTTTGGGTTAAAATGTGTTATAATTACACTTGCTTCAGTCCTATTTACGGAAAATAGAAGCAAAATAAACTAACTAGGGGGACAATTATGTCAAAAACCACCGAGATTCTCAAACTTTGCAAAGAAAAAGACATCAAGATGATTGACTTCAAAATGACGGACCTGAACGGCAGGTGGCGTCATATCACTATCCCCATTGAGCGTTTTAATGACGATACTTTTACTTATGGTATTGGATTTGACGGCTCTAATTATGGATTTGCACCTGTTGAAAAAAGCGATATGGTCTTTATACCAAATCCGGAAACAGCTGTAATTGATCCATTTGTGGACATTCCAACCTTAACCATGTGCGGTGATGTATGTGTGATTAAGGAAGAAAATGAACCTTTTGATCAATATCCCAGAAATGTAGCGTTACGTGCAATCTCTTATATGCAGGATGAAAAAATTGCAGACAGAATGCTGATTGGACCTGAATATGAGTTTCATATTATGGACCATGTAAGTTATACTGTTTCACCGCAAAGGACCGCGTACAGTTTGGATACCAGCCAAGCTGAGTGGAACACCGGGGTGGATGACGGTTTTAATAATGGCTATGAGGTTCCCTTAAAAGGTGGTTATCATGCCGCTGCACCTCAGGATATTAATTATAACTTGAGAAGTAAAATGTGTATGATGCTGGAAGACTGGGGTGTTAAGGTGAAATATCACCACCATGAAGTAGGTGGCCCGGGTCAGATGGAAATAGAAGTTGAATTAGGCGACATGGTCGATATGGCAGACAAGACCATGATTGTTAAATACGTTGTAAAGAATGCAGCAGTAGAAGAAGGCAAAACAGCTACCTTTATGCCAAAGCCGATTTATAAAGAGGCCGGTAACGGTATGCATGTACATATGCTGTTAATGAAAGACGGAAAACCTGTTTTCTATGATAAAGATGGGTACTCAGGCTTGAGTAAGACAGCACATTATTTTATGGGCGGATTGTTAAAGCATGTTGCTTCGTTATGTGCATTTACAAATCCTTCAACCAACTCCTTTAAGCGTTTGGTACCGGGTTATGAAGCACCAGTTACGATTGGTTATGCAACTTCCAACAGAAGTGCAGTTATTAGAATTCCGGCTTATGCTAAATCACCGGAATCCAAGCGGTTTGAGTTACGTTGTCCGGATGCTACCTGTAATCCTTACTACGCTTATGCAGCGATTTTAATGGCAGGTATTGACGGTATTAAGAATAAGATTGACCCGTCAGCTAATGGTTGGGGACCGTTTGACTGTAATCTCTATGATTTATCAGAGGAAGAGAAAAAGAAAATTCAGTCCTTACCAAGTACACTGGCTCAGGCGTTGGATGCGTTGGAAGCAGATCATGACTATCTGACTGCAGGCGGTGTATTCCCTGAACGATTGATTCAAATCTGGTTGCAGAAGAAGCGTGCAGAAAGTAATGAAATCGAGCAGATTCCACATCCTGCAGAATTCCAGAAGTATTACGATTTATAAAATGAGCAGCAGTAATTGGCTGGTAAAATATTACTGTTGATAGTATGAAAGTATTGATAAAAGGACGTCTCTGTTGTATAGCAGAAACGTCCCTTTTTACTTGATTGACCATCAATTACGGATGAAAACTAAGTTTTTGAGCAATGTATCCGTATTTTTGTAGGGATATTTGTCCCTAAAACCTGATTAGTGGGATAATACGGATGAAGATGCCATGTTGTGATAACTTATCCGTAAATTTGAGGGTAGGCGATTATCAAGCAGATGAGAATTTTTACTAGTTTACGGATAGAATTCTGATTTATGAATATTGTATCCGTATTTATAGAGAAAAGGTATGAACAGCAAGCTAGCTTTAACTGCAACTACGGATAGAGTCACCCGTTAGAAGAATATATACGTAAATGCTCAAAAATAGAATCAAGCTCAAAAAAAGAATCAAGCTCAAAAATAGAATCAAGCGTGCGGTATGCCAAGCTAGCTGTATTGACAATGCAGAAGCTCAAGAAAAAAACAGAATTAATAGAGAAACAGAATTTATAGAGACTGGGCAAACCTCGTGGAATATGGTATAATGTCGAAAGACATTATACCACGAGAGAACAGTCACATGGATTTATTCGAGTACATGCGAAATACAAATATGGAAAAAGAGTCGCCGCTGGCGGCTAGGCTAAGACCTACGACCTTGGATGAGGTGGTGGGTCAACAGCATATCATAGGAAGGGACAAGCTTCTTTACCGGGCGATACAGGCAGACAAGCTTAGCTCCCTTATTTTTTATGGACCTCCCGGAACAGGCAAGACAACACTGGCAAAGGTCATTGCGCATACCACAAGTGCAGAGTTTAAGCAGATTAATGCAACTGTATCAGGCAAGAAGGATATGGAAGAAGTTGTTAAAGTGGCCAAAGATATGCAGGGAATGTACGGAAAGAAAACGATTCTATTTATAGACGAAATACATCGCTTTAATAAAGCACAGCAGGACTATCTCCTGCCATTTGTAGAAGACGGCACCATTATATTAATTGGAGCAACAACAGAAAATCCGTATTTTGAAGTAAACGGGGCTTTGATTTCTCGCTCGATTATTTTTGAGTTGAAACCATTAAGCATGGATGATATAAAATTGCTTTTAAAGCGTGCAGTTTATGATAAAGAAAAAGGCATGGGTTCCTATGATGCGGTCATGGATGAAGATGCTATGGACTTTCTGGCAGATATATCAGGCGGAGATGCCAGAAATGCACTGAATGCCATTGAACTGGGGATTATGACCACTAATCGCAGTGAGGATGGAAAGATACATATTACACTGGAAGTCGCACAGGAATGTATTCAAAAGCGTGCAGTCAGATATGATAAAACAGGCGATAATCATTATGATACCATATCTGCTTTTATCAAAAGTATGCGTGGCTCCGACCCCAATGCGGCAGTTTATTATCTGGCTCGAATGTTGTATGCAGGAGAGAGCGTAACATTTATAGCAAGACGAATTATGATTTGTGCGGCTGAGGATGTAGGAATTGCCGATCCACAGGCACTTCAAGTGGCAGTCAGCGCATCACTTGCAGCAGAGCGAATTGGCATGCCGGAAGCACAGCTCATTTTATCGGAAGCAGCAATTTATGTGGCTTGTGCACCTAAAAGCAATGCATGTTGCAGTGCAATAGACGCGGCATCACTGACTATTTCAGAAACAGGAAATCTACCGATTCCTACACATTTGCAGGATGCTCATTATAAAGGAGCAGCGAAGCTGGGGCACGGAACCGGATATTTATACGCACACAATTATCCTAATAATTATGTGGAGCAGCAATATTTACCTTATGAATTAACTGGAAAAGAATTTTATCACCCCTCAGGTAATGGTTACGAGGTGAAGGTAAAAGAACATATGCATCGAATTAAAAATCAAAAGGAAAACGAATCAGTATGAGTATAGAAACCGGAGAAAATCAAGAACCGGCAGTTAAAAAACCTGCAAAATCCGAGAAAATCAAGAAGAAAATAAATAAGAAAATTAGTAAGAAAAAGTCCCGGGTAGCCAAAAGAAGGCAGTCGGGTAAGAATAAATGGTTAAAGTGGGTTATTACACTTTTAGTGGCATTGGTTGCCATAGCCGGAGCTACATTACTTTTGCTTTTTGTATTTCCGAAGGAGGCTGACACTACAGTTGAAACGGAGATTCCTGAAGTGTTGGAGGAAATTCTTCCTGCAGAACCGGAGCCGGAACCGGAGAAGCTGGGTAATGGCGTACTGAATCATATTATTACAGCCAATAACTCGGTACTGGATGCTTATAGTAAACGCCCTGCTACCCATGAGCTGACAGATGAAAACAGAGCCAGCTTTGTGACTATTGCGGATTGCATGATTGATACCGAGACTGGATTAATCAGAATTAATGCACAGGGTGACGGTATTCCGGCCAGTGATGATAAGTACTACTACCTATTTGCAATGAATACCTATGATACTTCCATACCGGAAGATGGTGAGTATCTGGACAAAGAGTATAAAGATAATACAGTGACCATGACAACCGGCATTAACTATAACCGGTCTAATAGCAGGTTGTTCAAGAAATTTGCAGTAGCAGTTAAAGTTGACGGCAAATATGTGATGGTCAGCGTACCCAAATACATAACAAATCCTGAGGCAATAGCCAAGTATGGATCTGTGTATCAACAACCTGCATCCAAGAAGGGTTTGCTGGTTGACCCGAATAAATTACGTGGCAATGAATTGGATGACCTTGGCGTGAAACAGGCAGCTTATAATATTCCGCTTGCCAGATTACTTGGACCTACCACCAGCAGTGCTTATCCTACAATTCAATATACCTATAATGGCAGAACCTATACCATAAATGGGCAAATAGTAGCAGAGTATGATATTGTTTTTGGCACCCTTACGGCAAAGGGAATTTCCACAACCGCGATTATCTTGAATAATTATTCGCCTTCCTATCCGCAGCTGATTCATCCCAAAGCACGCGGTGGCGGTTCAGCACCTTACTATATGTTTAACGGTGCTGAGGAATCCGGAGTAGAATATATGGCAGCCATTACCACCTTTTTGGCAGAACGCTATTCAGGGGATAAACACGGAAGAATTTCCAATTGGGTTATTGCAAATGAAATCAATGCCCGTAAGGAATGGAATCATATGGAGTATACGGACATAGAAACTTATGTTGCGGAATATATCAAAGGTTTTCGCGTGTTTTACACAGCAATTAAGAGCGTCAGCAGTAGTGCCAGAGTCTATATGCCGATTGACCAACAGTGGGACCGTAATATTAAGAACAACACCAATTATGACGGCAGAGATATTTTAGATGTGTTTAACAGACAGATTCAGAGTCATGGTGATATTGACTGGGGACTTGCACAACATCCCTATAATGTACCCTTAACAGAACCCAGAATATGGAAAGCTTCCAAATATGTAAAACATAATGCCAACACTTCTATGATTAGTATGGCTAATATTGAAGTTCTGATTAATTATATGAGACAGGAGCAGTTCCTGGATCAGAACGGTCAGGTCAGAAGTATTATCCTGAGCGAGCAGGGTTATACTTCTACGGGTGGAGAAGCCAATCAAGCAGCAGCTTTTGCTTATGCATATTACAAAGTGGAAGCGTATGATGAAATTGATGGATTCTTACTGAACAGACAAACAGATGCACCAGAAGAAGTGGCACAGGGACTTGCTTTTGGTATTAATAATACAGGTGGTGGTCATAAGCAGATTTATGATGTGTTTAAATACATTGACACACCGGAGCATGCCGCACATACAGATTTCGCCAAACCGATTATCGGAATCAGTAGTTGGAGTGAAATCATGTATTAGAAAAGATGTTCAATTAAGTATTTATAGATATCTTGATTTTTGCGTTGCCAGTTTTCACAAATCGAAATCGCAGTTTCCTCCAGAGGGACGGAAATAGTCATATCAACCAAATGAATATCCTTATCTTTAGCAATTAAGTGAGCTTCGTATTCTCCAGAGGTGGATTTATAGTAATCCGCTATAATGGAGACTTCATTACGAAGCTCCATTTCATTACTTTTTAAGTAATCATCTATTTCGGATTTAATAGCATCATTAATCTGATTTCCAAAGAAATTCAAAGTCCCTTTTCCATCTCGGGTAATGCTTAGATGTGTGCGGTTACGAATAGACTGCGCAGTAATAAAGCCGGCATCAATTAACTCTCCGATTGCCTGCTGCAAGGTTATGAAAGTAGTATATTCGCGTTCGAGAATAAAATCCCCTATCTGAGCCTTAGTCAAGGGGAATTCTACTCTGGAAAGCATATATAAAACAATTAATTTGTAAAGAGTTAGAGAATCATGCATCAGTCATTAACCTTTTGTTAGTCACTCGAACAAGCACCGAGTGACCATTTTCTTAGTTCTTAGCGTTTAATATGAGATTTCACTGCATTGGCAACTACTTCAGCAACTTCCGGATTAAATGCTTCAGGCATAATGTAGTCTTCGTTTAATTCATTTTCAGGTACAAGAGAGGCAATGGCAAGAGCAGCAGCCAGCTTCATTTCCTCTGTTATTTGGGGAGATCTTCCTTCCAATGCACCTTTAAAGATACCAGGAAAAGCAACAACATTATTAACCTGGTTCGGGAAATCACTGCGTCCTGTACCGACTACTCTGGCACCTGCAGCTTTAGCTACATCAGGCATAATTTCAGGAACAGGGTTAGACAGCGCGAAAAGAATCGCATCCTTATTCATAGAAGCAACCATTTCGGGAGATACTACTCCGGGAGCGGAAACACCTACAAATATATCTGCATTTTTCAGTGCGTCTGCAAGAGAACCTGTTTCATCCTTTAGATTGGTAACCTGTGCCATTTCTTTCTTGATCCAGTTAAGGCCTTCTCTGGATTTGCAAATCATTCCGGAGCGATCACATAAAATAATGTTCGGGAATCCGTAGGTCAGCAGCAATTTTGTGATTGCTACACCGGCACTACCGGCACCATTTACGACAACTTTACAGTTTTCTTTTTGCTTATTAACTACTTTTAATGCATTGATAATACCTGCTAAAACAACAATGGCTGTGCCGTGCTGGTCATCGTGAAATACAGGGATTTTCAGAATCTTCTTCAAACGTTCTTCAATTTCAAAACAGCGAGGAGCGCTGATATCTTCCAAATTAATGCCACCAAAGCCTGGGGCAAGATAGGTGACTGCTTTGATAATTTCTTCGGTATCCTGCGTGTCCAAACAAATGGGGAAAGCATTGACTCCACCAAACTCTTTGAATAAAACAGCTTTTCCTTCCATAACAGGCATAGCAGCATAAGGACCAATATTGCCAAGACCAAGAACTGCACTTCCGTCGGAAACAACAGCTACAGTGTTGGCTTTCATTGTATATTTGTAAGCCGCTTCGGGATCTTCGGCAATTACTTTGCAGGGTTCAGCTACACCGGGAGTGTATGCTAATGCTAAGTCTTCTCTGGTTTTAACAGGACTCTTGGGAGTGGTTTCCAGTTTTCCAACCCATTGTTCATGAAGCATGAGTGCTTTTTCGTTTGTTGTCATATTTATATATCCTCACTTTTTTATTATAAGTAGCATCCGGTGGATGTTCGCAACTATTATCATATAATATTTCTGCGTTCTGTGCAAGAGCAGCGGCCTTACAGATGTGGATTATTGTTGAAAAAGTCAGTATAAAAGCTTTACACTCATTACTCGTTATGATAATATAAGTAGAAATGAAAACTACGTGCAATAGTTTTCGACAAATACATACAGTGATTTTGGAGGTCGTTATGAACTATAAAATTGTTGCAGACAGCAGTTGTGAATTTCCGAAGGAATATCAGGGAGATCCCAGATTTGTGAATGTACCACTGGGTCTGGAAGTGGATGACGAGCTAATCGTTGATGATGAAACCTTTGATCAGGCAGAATTTTTAAGGAAGGTAGCGGCTTCTCCCAAGTGTCCGAAATCATTTTGTCCATCACCTGAGAAATATATGGAAGCATATCATTCGGATGCAGAGAACATTTATGCATTTACCTTATCGAGTAAACTCAGCGGTAGTTATAACAGTGCTGAATTAGGCAAGAAACTCTACCATGAAACCTATGGTGAGAAGAATATTTTTGTGTGTGATACTGAATCGGCAAGTGGTGGTGAAACACAGCTTGCATTGAAAGCAGCGCAGTGGTCGGAAGAAGGTCTGCCGTTTGAAGAAATCTGTCAAAAGCTGACTGCATACAGAGATCATATGAAGACTTTTTTTGTATTAAATAATTTAGAAACGCTTCGCAAAAACGGACGTTTGGTGGGTGTGAAAGCACTGGTTGCTTCTACCTTAAGTATTAAACCGGTTATGGGTTCGAATAAAGGCGAAATTATTCAATTGGGTCAGGCAATCGGAATTAAGAAAGCATTGGCTAAAATGGTGGAATTTATTGTGAAAGCAGCTGAGAAGACAGAAGAGAAGATGCTGATTATTACCCATTGTAATTGTTTGGACAGAGCAGAAAATGTCAAACAGATGATTTTGGAAAAGCTGAAATTCAAGGGAGTCCTGATTATGGATACACGAGGACTGAGCAGCATGTATGCAAATGACGGTGGCGTGATTGTTACCTTCTAGAATATTGATAAATATAAAAGTTGTGCTTTTTAATGCACATCTATTGGGGCACATGATTTGTTAGCGAATCATGTGCTTCTTGTTGGTACATCAACAAGGCACTTTTAATATTAGATAACGCCAGAGGAGAGGATTTGATCTTGGTACCATTTTTCAGTATTACCTCTAAAGCAGTAAATTTAGCTAAGTAAGCAATATTAATGAGTGCTTTTTGGGTAAGGGGTACAAAGTGGGTATAAAGTGCAACATGTGAGTAGAAATTACTCATTGAAGAGAGAATAGGAACTACTTTTCCGTTATATAAAGTGACATTTACATAGCGCCCGTTTACAACAGCACAGACAATATCATCTTCCTGAACATAGAAAGTTTCTTTCTCAGCGCGAAGTTCAATAGTAGGAATGCGGCTTTCCAGCAAAAGAATAGCTTGATCCAATAAAGCAGAAAGTTCTTTGGTTTGAATAGGCTTTTTGATAAACATTAATTCTGCAGAGCCAATATTCATAATGGAGGCTCTGGCCTTGTAGTCAATTTCAGAATGACACAGAACAATCGGTGCAGTAACACCTTCTCTAAGCAATTCTATGGCAAAAGCAAGTCCATTGGGCTCAGAGTGTGCAAGGTCAATAAAAAATAAATCATAAGACATGGGATTTCGGCCAAGGACAATACTGTCCCCAAAGGAATCAGTATAAAATACTCCGGTCGAATGTTTCCTTTTATCGGATTCGCGACCAAGCAAACGCTCCAGTTGCTTTCTGTCAGCTACATTATCATCACAAACAGCAATATGCATAACAAACCCTCCGAATACTTATGATATCAAATACATTTACGATTGTACGTTGAATATAGTATATCAAAATGAAGCTATTTATATAATTGAAATATCAATTGGAGCATTTAGAATAGCAATGACCAGAATTACCTGCAAAATGAGGATGAGCGGCATGCCATATACGAAGGAGCGATGCCGTGTCTTGTGACGAAATAAATACATTCCGACAATGGAACCGATGCTGCCACCTATGAGCGCAACAATAAAAAGGGTTGCTTCCGGAATCCGGAAGCCCCTTTTTTTTGCTTTATACTTATCGATTCCCATTAACAGGAAACCGATTATGTTTACTAATATGATATAGGCTGAAATAAATGTGATAACATTCGTCATGGGAATGCCTCCATCTTATTTTAGTTTGCCATTTTCCTGCATTTTCATTGCACGAACCTTAGTAGAAAGACCAAACAGATTAATAAAGCCTTCAGCATCATGGTGGTCATATAAGTCTCCGGTTGTAAAGGAAGCAATGCTTTCATTATATAAAGAATAAGGAGATGTGGTTCCTGCTTTAATGATATTGCCTTTGTAAAGTTTGAGTTTCACTTCGCCTGTTACATATTCCTGAGTAGAGGTAATAAATGCCTGTACAGCTTCGCGAAGAGGAGAGAACCATTTTCCTTCGTAAACGATTTGAGCCATTTTATTGCCCATATCTTTCTTAACAGCATAGGTATCACGATCCAGAATCAATTCTTCCAACTGCTGGTGTGCTTCATAAAGAATGGTTCCGCCGGGAGTTTCATAAACACCTCTGGATTTCATGCCAACTACACGGTTTTCTACGATATCTACGATACCAATACCATGCTTTCCACCTAATTCATTCAAGTGACGAATGATATCGGAAACCTTCATCTTTTGGCCGTTTAAGGAAACCGGAACACCTTTTTCAAAAGTCATGGTAATATATTCGCCTTCATCGGGTGCCTTTTCAGGAGTTACGCCAAGCACCAGAAGATGTTCAAAATTGGGTTCGTTAGCAGGGTCTTCCAATTCCAGGCCTTCGTGGCTAATGTGCCACAGGTTACGGTCACGGCTGTAGCTTGAATCTGCGGAAAAGGGTAAGTCGATTCCGTGTGCCTTGCAATAAGCAATTTCAGATTCACGGGAATCCATGGTCCACTTATCGTTTCTCCATGCAGCAATGATTTTCAGATCAGGTGCCAGTGCTTTAATACCCAGTTCAAAACGAATCTGGTCATTACCCTTGCCGGTAGCACCGTGACAAATAGCGGTTGCTCCTTCTTTACGAGCAATTTCAACTAATTTCTTGGCAATCAGAGGACGTGCCATAGAAGTACCTAATAAGTATTTGTTTTCGTATACCGCATAAGACTGCACACAGGGAACTACATATTCATCACAAAATTCATCGATTACATCTAAAATGTATAATTTTTCAGCGCCGCAGAATTTTGCTCTTTCTTCCAAACCGTCCAGTTCTTCGGCCTGACCGCAGTCGATGCAGACACAAATAACTTCATAATCAAAATTTTCTTTCAGCCAGGGAATGATTGCAGTGGTGTCAAGCCCGCCTGAGTATGCTAAAACAACTTTTTCTTTCATAATAGAATGCCTCCTGATTTTTATGTTTAATGGCTCTTACTTTCAAATGACAATATACAACATATTTAATATAAATGCAATACCCATTTTGCATAAATAAAAATATTTTATGCGATTATCCAGTAAAAATGCAAAAAATAGTTGCATATTATGCATAATGGATGTATACTTATGCAATATCTAAGATGGATATTAACATTGTTACCTATAAGATAGTTTGTTATAGTATAATAAAAACTGCTGAGCGAAGCGAGTGTAGATAACGATCATGAGCTATGCTC
>CAZNAP010000084.1:0-10839 GCA_964571145.1 uncultured Lachnospiraceae bacterium
TAGTAGAAAATACTACAGCAGCTGAATCTGCTATCCGTGATACAGATATGGCTTCAGAAATGGTTAAATACTCCAACAATAACATTCTTGCTCAGGCAGGACAGGCAATGTTGGCACAGGCTAACCAGACCAATCAGGGTGTACTTGCTTTACTTGGATAATCTACTTGATTCCAAATTAGCAAAGAATTTTTTAAAACTATCAGAGGGAACAGCGAATGCTGTTCCCTTCTTCAATTGTGCGTCTGGTGGCGTACGTGGATTTCGACCATGCCAAAAGAAAATAAGAGAATTTAACAAAATTAGCAGAAAAAGTTATTTTGCACTAAATTAATCTTGCAAACATCCGATATATAGTATAGCAAATGAATATTAAGTAACTATTTGATGATATGCACGGATGTGCTGTTGTTTTCAGGGAGGAATGAATATGGTAGTTCAACACAATCTTACAGCAATGAACTCTAACAGAATGCTTGGTGTAACCACAGCTTCACAGGCGAAGTCCACAGAGAAGTTATCCTCAGGATATAAGATTAACAGAGCAGCAGATGATGCAGCAGGTTTATCCATCAGTGAGAAGATGAGACGTCAAATCAGAGGTCTTACACAGGCTACAGCCAATGCACAGGATGGTATTTCGGCAGTTCAGACAGCAGAAGGTGCACTTGGTGAAGTGCATGACATGCTACAACGTATGAACGAATTAGCAATTAAAGCCGGTAATGAGACATTACAGTCAACAGACAGAAAGTATATTCAACAGGAATTAGATCAGTTAAAAGCAGAGGTAAACAGAGTACAAGAGACTACTACTTTTAATGAACAAATGCTGTTAAGCGGCGAGTTTGAAAATGGAAAAGCATTACAAGTAGGATCGGAAGTTACTGATGAAAATCAGATACTGATTACAATTGGTAAGATGAATTGGGAAACGATTTCTGAACTTACTGCTGGTGCTGAAGATGGTTTACTTCAGGTTTATAGCGAAGCCGTAACAGATGCTGCTGATATTGAAGCAAATATCAAGAAAACGGTTTCCAGTGTGAAGAAGGCAATTCAAACTGTATCAGAACAGCGTTCTAAACTGGGTGCTACGCAGAACAGACTGGAACACACTGTCAACAACCTGAACAACGTAGTAGAAAATACGACAGCAGCTGAAGCAGCTATCCGTGATACCGATATGGCATCAGAAATGGTTAAATACTCCAACAATAATATCCTTGCTCAGGCAGGACAGGCAATGTTGGCACAGGCTAACCAAACTAATCAGGGTGTACTTTCATTACTTGGACAGTAAGGCAAAGATTACCGATAGAATTAATAAGTTTTTTATGAAGGGAATGACTTTTGTCATTCCCTTTTCTTGACAGCACGTTATATACTTGTTACTATGAAGTTACATATCAGGGAAGCATCTAAACCGTTTCGGTAAGTCATCCCCCTATGAATACAACTTAATCAGGCGGGATGAAGAAACAGAAGCAGAACGTGCAAGAAAGTTTCTTCTTTTTAGCCAACAAATTAGAAAGAGAAATCCATCAAGAAAACTAAAACAGTTACTGCATTATATGGAACAGACGGAAGAAGAAAATGCAATGAATGACAGTTTAAAAGCCATACAAAAAATGGTAGAGGTTGTGAAAACAGACGCGGAGGTGTCATTAGAGTATATGAAAATCTTTGAGAGAGAAGAAATGTTGGTAGAAGAAGGAATAGAACAAGGAATAGAACAAGGAATAAAACAAGGAATTATAATTGGCAAAGAACAGGAAAAGGTAAGAGCGGAACAAGAAAAAGCAAGAGCAGATAAATTGCAGAGAGAACTAGATGAACTAAAGAAGCAGATGGTATAGTTGTAATCTTTTTTTCAAGTACATTTCGGTGCGTTCCATATAAAAAATACAAAAATACAAAAAAATACAAAAAAATACAATATATGCTAAAATTATAATTCAAATTGCCGATATATATAGTAAGTAAGGAGCGCGCAATGAATATCAATTTGTAACTAAATAAAAAGCAAACGTACGCAAGGATGCGACGTCATTATTCAAGGAGGAATAACTATGGTAGTACAACACAATTTAACAGCAATGAACTCTAACAGAATGCTTGGAGTAACAACAGCTTCACAGGCGAAGTCCACAGAGAAATTATCATCCGGTTATAAGATTAACAGAGCAGCGGATGATGCAGCAGGCTTATCAATCAGTGAGAAGATGAGAAGACAGATCAGAGGTCTTACACAGGCAACAGCCAACGCACAGGATGGTATTTCAGCAGTTCAGACAGCAGAAGGTGCACTTGGCGAAGTACACGATATGCTGCAACGTATGAATGAGCTGGCTATCAAAGCTGGTAATGAAACACTACAGTCAACAGATAGAAAGTACATTCAGCAGGAATTGGAACAGCTCAAAGAAGAAATTGACAGAGTTCATACAACGACAACTTTTAATGAACAGAATTTGTTAGACGGTACTTTCAAAGATGGCAAGAAACTTCAGGTTGGTGCAGAAGTAGACGAACACAATCAAATCAAGATTACTATTTCTCAGATGGACTGGGATCACATTGCAAATACCAATGAAAACGGCGGAATTGGCAAAGGAAATGGTAACTATGAGGTTTGGAAATCGGACGAAACTGCAGGGACTGATGTGACAGCTATGGTTAAAGAAACAGTTTCCAGTATTAAGTCAGCGCTACAGGCAGTGTCAGAACAAAGATCCAAATTGGGTGCTACTCAGAACAGACTGGAACATACCGTAAATAATCTGGGCAACGTAGTAGAGAATACAACAGCAGCTGAATCAGCTATCCGCGATACTGATATGGCTACCGAGATGGTTAGGTATTCTAATAACAATATTCTTGCTCAAGCAGGTCAGGCTATGTTGGCACAGGCCAACCAATCAAATCAGGGTGTATTATCCTTACTTGGTTAATATTCATTGCGACGAACTACCAAAAAGGGAATGGCGAAAGCCATTCCCTTTTACTGTGTATATTAACAGTTCAAAACATATTGAATTAGTTATTATTTGAAGCAGAAACAGGGAGCTCGTTACTTCAGTGATGAGTAATTCACTTTAAGTATATGCAGTGTAGTTAGCCATTAGTAATAATGCTGAGACGTTTTAATGCCGGTTCGAAATCACCACACTTTTCGTAAAATGTTTTTGCTGATTCTAAATTCCCCATTTGCTCATAAATTAGAGCTATATAGTACCAACATAAGTATGTATTGGTACCTTCGGCATAAGGTTCAGCCATGGTGGTGGCTTTGATAAACTCACTCATTGCTCGTAAATATTGTCCTGATTTATAGTAGATCCGACCCATTAAAAAAACGAAATCCGGATTGATAGCGAAATCGTCGTAAATATTTTCGAATTGTAACGCATCCTCTATTCGGTTTAATTTAAGAAGACAGTTTCCGTAGGCGTGTAGTGTTAAACGCAGATATTCTAAAGTTGGCTCCAAATCGTAAGTCAAAACTTGTGAGTAATACTCAGCTGCTTTTGCATAATCGTCCATACAGTAGTATTCCTGTCCCATCTGAAAGAGAAGATAAGGATCGTTGGGGTTCTTGGCTAATTCTCGTTGAAGCAGGGTAGTGTTACGAATGCGTTTGGCTTCAGCATCTTCTTCTGTTCCCACATAACCGGAATGGAGCACGGTTAAAGGAATATAGAAAAGCATGGGAGTTTGAGAAGTCAAAGGCATAACCTGTTCATGAATAGAGCCTTCATAGTGAAAATAACGACGACTAAAGAAACGTTCTACCGGATCGGTATACATCCCTCTTTGACTGTCTAGAGTGGTCAGGTTTTTTCTGGTCAAGCGTCCAATATAAGCTGGATAAGTACGAGCGAGAGCCATAAATTCGTCAGGATTCGCTTCTTCAACCCATTCATCACAATCCAGCACTAAAACCCAGTCATAGGAGGCTTTACTAAGTGAAAAATTCCTGGCAGCACTAAAATCGTCTACCCAAACAAAATCAAAGATTTTGGATGTGTACTGTGCTGCTATTTCTTTGGTTCGGTCAGTAGAACCGGTATCTACAACGATAATCTCGCAATCAAAATCTTTAACACTATCCAAACAACGAGCAATATTTTTTTCTTCGTTTTTTGCTATCATGCAAATTGAAAAAGGCTTCATAAATTTGTTCTCGACTTTCTTGGAAAAATTAGCTTTCTGTTTCGACTATCTGTGAGAGACGTTCTATGGCTGGTGAATAGGTACCGCATTTACTATAGTATAATACGGCCGATTCTTTCTTGTCCATACATTCATAAATAACACCAATGTTGTAATTGGATAAATAACTATTCATACCTTCTATCTTACATGATTTCATAGTAGTAGCTTTTTGAAATTCAGCAATTGCTTGTTCGAAAAGAGCATTATTCATGTAGATTAAGCCCATTAAGAAGACAAACTCTGCATTATGAGCAAAGAGGTCATATACTGCAGAAAGTCCCAAAGCAGTGGCATAATCCTTTTTCTCTAACAGACAGTAGCCATAGGCTTCTATCATATCTTGCACATAAGTCAGTTCTGGATTAATATCCTTAGATAGACCCGCATCAAAATAGTCACAAGCAGAAGAATAATCCTTCATTATCTGATAACATTTACCGATTTGATAGAGTAAATAAGGATCTTCGGGCTGGGATTGAAGATCGTGTAAGAGCAGATTTAGGTTCCGTTCAGCTTTCTGTTTTATGACATCGGGTTCATCATATCCTTGATGATAAAAGCACATAGGAATAGGTTGATATACTGGCTCCGAGCCATCTATCGGAAACACTTGCTCGTGAATAATACCTTCGTAATGATGAAATTTGCGATTGAAGAACCTAGCTACCTGCTCTGTCATAATTGAAGACTGTCCTGTCAAAAGTTGACAGGGATTTCGGCGGGTAATTGTGCCGATTTCTTTTGTATGACATGCCAGAAACATTTTTATACCTTCGAAATCAAAATTTTCCAAATATTCATCAAAATCTACAACTATAATCCAATCATGAGTTGCTTTGGATATAATAAAATTCCGGGCAGCACTAAAATCATTCTGCCAGGAATAGGAGTAAATCTTTTCAGTATATTGAGATGCAAATTCAGTGGTTCTATCAGTAGAACCGGTATCGGCGATTACTAATTCAAAGCCAAGCTCCTTCAGAGGAGAGAGACATTTGGATATATTTTGTTCTTCGTTTTTTGCAATCATACAAACTGATATTGGTAACATAAAAAATCCCTTCATAAACTAATGGGTTACTTCAAATAAATGAGAATATACTTATATATATATCGGACGTAATTGCAAATTCAATTACTTGAGAATTCTATAGTGTACAAGATAACACGCGTTACATGTATGGACGTGTTGGTTAAATCTAGATTTAGCTCAGGCGAAGGCTGGTAAATTAACTGAATAATGTATATTTCCTAGTACTTTGGTACACATTAACGTTTAAGAGAACTTTTTTGTGTGACTAAACCAAAAACCCGTGTTATACTGTGCTTGTAATACTTGTAACACGATGGGGCCTTTAAAGGAAGTTATGGAGGTTATGAAATGACCAAAGCAGAAGTTTTAAAACAGGAAATTCTGAAACAGTACAAGAGTGTCAGGCAGTTTGCCATTGATATGGAGATTCCATATAGTACATTGGTAACTGCGCTAGACCGTGGCATCGAGGGCATGGCATATGGAACAGTCATCCGTATGTGCGACAAGCTCAGCTTGAATCCGGTGGATTTTTCTTCCCTGGAAAGAGGGGAAGTTTTAGGCGAAAAGATTCTAGAGAACAGAGTTATGCAGTTTTATGTGACGCTGAATAAGAAGGGACGAAAGAAAGTTCTGGAGCTCATGGAAGATTATGTTCAACTGGAGAAGTACCGAGAATCATAAGATACCTTTCGAAGGAGCAACATTTATATGAGTAAACATTTTGACTATTTAGTTGTGGGTGCCGGTTTATTTGGATCGGTTTTTTCGTATGAAATGAAGCGACAGGGTAAGTCTTGTTTAGTAATTGACAGACGAAACCATGTTGCGGGAAATATCTACACGAAAGACGTGAGAGGCATACCGGTTCATGAATACG
Organism: uncultured Lachnospiraceae bacterium; assembly: GCA_964571145.1. Lineage (GTDB taxonomy): Bacteria > Bacillota > Clostridia > Lachnospirales > Lachnospiraceae > Suilimivivens. Next base: position 6,131 of record CAZNAP010000084.1, read on the forward strand.
GTGCACACATTTTCCATACATCTAATAAGAGCGTATGGGAATATGTGAATCGATTTGCTGAATTTAATCACTTCGTCAATTCTCCGATGGCTGTTTATAAAGACGAAATATATAATCTGCCTTTTAATATGAACACCTTTAGTAAGCTTTGGGGTATTAAGACTCCGGAAGAAGCAAAGCAACATATTGACAAGCAACGCGGAGATGCAGGCATTAACACACCTAAAAATTTAGAGGAACAGGCCATTTCTCTGGTTGGTAGGGATGTTTATGAGAAACTGATTAAAGGCTATACCGAGAAGCAATGGGGGCGTGATTGCAAGGAGCTGCCGGCTTTCATTATTAAGAGACTGCCACTTCGTTTTACTTACGATAATAATTATTTTTCTGATCCCTATCAGGGCATTCCAATCGGTGGTTACACAGCTATCATCGAGCAGCTGTTACAGGATATTCCCGTGGAATTAAATACAGATTATCGAGAATTTATCAAAATGCAAAAAGAGGCACAGGAAGCAGGAAATGATTACGTTTCCTATGATAAAGTGCTTTATACAGGAATGATTGACGAATTTTACGATTACAGTCTGGGAAATTTAGGCTATCGTTCGTTACGATTTGAGAAAGAAGATTTGCCGGATTGTGAGAATTATCAAGGTAATGCAGTTATCAATTATACGGAAAGAGAAATTCCCTACACACGAATTATCGAACACAAACACTTTGAGTTTGGCGTGGGAGAAGGAACTGTCATTACCAGGGAATATCCGACAGACTGGAAACCAGGTGATGAACCGTATTATCCGATTAATGACGACGCAAACAATCAACTTTTCGAGGAGTACAAAAAAATTGCCTCCAAAGAAAAGAATGTTCTCTTCGGAGGCAGATTGGGTCAATATCGTTATTATGACATGGACAAAGTTATTGAAAATGCATTGGCAATGGTGCAAGAAGAACTTAGCAATAACTATTAAATAACATACCACTATAGTTGCTTATATGATACGGGGTAGCCAGATTGTGCCCCGGATTCTTATAGGCAACTACTGTTTTATCCACATATTCCATAGGGTTAAGCGAAATCTGTTTGGCTTTTCGAAGAATAGAATTAGCAAAATCTCGAACACCTAACAGCGGAACCTGTTGATCTTCACTACTCATAATGGCTGTCTGGAACTTATCTTGATCTAAATCCATTTGTCCGTTTTCTTCAAAGGTAATGCCAATATTATTCAAACTATGTTGATAATACTGCGAGGTAAGTTCCATTTCACTAACTAAACGGCCACTCTTTGGATGCGATTCCAAGTATCGGTTGGCTGCTTCGATAAAGGAATTGTATCCACTTACCAGATTTGAAACATTTTCTGTTAAGGAATCCAAGTCGGTTTTTAATCCAATTTGTGTGGCTTCTCCTTCAGGACTAATACTATTCAGCGTAAGCTCAAATGCTTTTTCAACAGTAAAGTGATTGGAAGAAGCAGTACGAGGTTCTCCATTTAACAAAAATTCCGCATTAGCAGCATTGCTAATTACTTGGTTCATGCCCAGATAATCTACAGTTCCGGTGCGTTTGCTGGTTTTATCATCTGATACTCTGAAAATAGTATCCTTATTTGGCTTTAAGCCGGTATTTGTTGATGAAAGACGAAGAGCAGAATTGCCTTTCCCATCATCAATAACATCAGCGTCTATGCCAATGTTTGCATTATTAATCAGACGTGACAGACGTTCCTGTAAATCCTTGTTGGTTTCGCCTTCACGAATATTGTATTGAAATTCATAACCCAAGTCATTAATTGTCATATCAAAAGAACAAGCATCGGCCGGGAGACCAATTTTTCCTTCGGAAGGAAGAAATCTACCCTCGTGAATTTGCTTGGAAGCCAAAGCTGTTACTTCTATATTAAAGGAAGTGGTTTCGCTGTCGTCAGGAAGGTCGCCGATATAGACAGCACTTGCGATATCCGAGTTGCTGGAATAAGCAGCTTTTTTGTTGAACATCTTTTGATCATCTAAGCCACCAAGGGATGCAATCGTGTTGTGAAGCAATCTGGCATTCTCTTTTATGCCCACAGCAAATTCACTGGAGTCTTTGCTATCATCCAGCAAATAAAGAGGGGATTCTTTGTTCAATTTGACAATGGAATTGTATATGCCACGAAGCTCACTTTTCTTATGTGTATCATATTGCGAGCTTTTGGGCGCATACGTAGTCAGATAATGATTATAGACTGTATTAAGCGCTGCATTATATGCCATAGAAACTGCCCCTCCTTTCTTCCTTGAATGGATTGCTGCGTCAAAACCGTTTGACAATAGGGCATAAAAACCTACTTTTATACGTAAATTCTACCATGAAATGCAGGAAAAAGCAAGCGAATGTGCGAAAAAACGAGCAGTTGGGCATACTATTTTAATGTTTAGTTTTCATATTGAACCATGGTGGATGAAATTGCAGAAAAATGTGAATTGAGGTTAAGCGAGAAATATATCTGTAATACCAAGCAAATGGTAGCAGATGCCATCGGAGTGGAAGTTACAGCTAGAGAAAGAGAACAAATTATTAAGATTCTCAGTGATACATACACTTTTAATTTATATAGCAGTTATCCTGTGGAGGAAGGAATTCGCGGTAAACATCTACAGGAAAAAGGCTATGTCGACTATGAAACAGAAATGCCTTATATCTTTCATAATAGCAAAATAAATTTGAACATCACATCCAGAACCATTCAGTCCGGAATTCCGCAAAGAGTACTGGATATACTGGCATGCGGAGGTTTTTGCCTAACCAATTATCAACCGGAAATAGCAGAATACTTTGAAGATGGAGTGGAATTAGTGATGTATACGGGCTTATCGGATTTGGTTGCCAAAGTTGGTTATTGTTTGGAACATGAGCAAGAACGCAAACAAATTGCAGAATGTGGAAATAAGAAAGTGAAAGAGTTCTTTTCGGTGGAAAAGAGTTTACAAGAAATATTTGGAGTAGTGTTTGAGTCGTCAAATTAATATACTTGCGAAAAATCATTTCAAAATGATTAATTAGAAGGAAAAAGTCATTTCAGAATGACTTTTTCTTGATTAAAACTCGAAAAGAGGATATACTTAATTCATGGAGGATATGCCATGGAACGAATTATTATGAAAGATTTACTTGACTGGAAAAGGGAAACCAAGGGCAGGAAACCACTGGTGCTCTACGGTGCCAGACAAGTAGGGAAAACATACATTTTGCAGGAATTTGCAAGAGATTATTATAAAAATAGTATTTATATCAATTTTGAGAGAATGCCGATTGTAGGTAGTTTTTTTGACGGAGGGTTAAGCCCCGAGCGAATCATCATGCTATTAGAAGAATATTTCAATCAGCGCATTGTTCCGGAAGAAACTCTGTTGATTTTTGATGAGATTCAGGCGTGTGAGAGAGCGCTGACTTCTTTGAAATATTTTTGCGAAGAAGCACCGGAATATCATGTGGTGGCGGCTGGAAGCCTCTTGGGAGTTGCTATAAATCGAGAAAAATACTCTTTTCCGGTAGGGAAGGTAATTACGAAGACGTTATATCCATTGCGATTTGACGAGTTCCTTGCCGCGACTGGAAATGGGGCACTTGTAAGATTGATTCAGGAGCATTTTGAACAAATGAAAGAAATGCCGGAGGCAATACATCAAGAGCTATTGATGTGGTTGCGCAGATATTTTTTTATAGGAGGAATGCCGGCGGTAGTTACGAAATATTTGAATGAAAAGAATTTAGTTAACATACCGGAAATGCAGAGTATGATTTTAAGCGCCTATATAGCGGACATGGCGAAGTATCCAACCAATAGCGAAAGCACCAAGATCCAGAATGCATTTAAATCTCTGCCTGCACAATTATCTAAGGAGAACAAAAAATTTCAATATAAATTAATAAGAAAAGGCGCAACTGCCAGTTTGTTCGGTAATTCCATAGCGTGGCTGGAAATGGCCGGCGTAGCACTAAAGTGCGACCGAACAACTCGTGGTGAGTTGCCAATCGGTGTCTTTAGAGATGTGTCAGCTTTCAAACTATATATGGCTGACGTAGGATTGCTTTCTGCATTTGTAAATATAACGCCCGACAATATTATCAGAGATGAGCTTTCTGACCTTTATAAAGGCACTTTGGCTGAAAATTATGTGGCACAAACTTTAAAAGTGCGCCATAAAGAATTATTTTATTGGACCAGTGAGTCACCGGAAGCAGAAGTAGACTTTGTACTGCAGATAGATGGAAAAGTAGTACCAATAGAAGTGAAATATAATACAAATGTGCATGCAAGGAGCATGAAGCACTTCACATCTATGTATCAACCGGAACGAGCAATCAGATTATCTGCCAGAAATTTCGGGACGGATGGGAACATTTATGCAGTTCCTTTGTATGCAGCTTTTTGCATTTAATTTGTGCGATTCTGATAGAAAAGTTCTGTTCTAAAATATTTAACATTGCATAAAGAATTCGACTCGATTGACCGATATATTGTAAGAAGTATAAAAACTGTATTGTGCAAACATCATGGAGGATTATAACGAATATTGATAGAAAATGAGAGCTGACAATTATATGCAAGAATAAGGTCAGCTTTTTGTTATTTTTGTCAGTTTTTTATGAAAAGAAGGCATAGGGATATCGAATGAGAAAGCAACAAAAGAAACAAACAGAAGATTTTGTGAAT
>CAZNAP010000085.1:0-8047 GCA_964571145.1 uncultured Lachnospiraceae bacterium
AACTTGCTCCCACTGTTGATTGATTTAACCTATTAATTATGCTAAAATTATAAAATATGTATACTATACCATAATCGAAATAATTCATTGAATAGAGTAGAGTATCTCATCAAATAAAGCACTTAATTTAAAACACTCAATTACTGCCGTAATAACAAGGTGCTAACAGAATGGAAATCATAGATTTATGAAAAAGATAATTAAGAAGTTGATGATATTGCTGGATGGCCGGCAAAAAAGAAAAATGGTGTTTTTGGTATTTCTGATGCTCATCGGAGCCATATTGGAGACACTGGGTATTTCCCTGATTGTGCCGGTTATGACAGTGGTTATGGATGAAAATGCAGTAGCAAAGCATCGCTATTTGCAGATTATTTGTGATGTTATGCATATTCCGCAGGACAATACCACACAGCTCATGGTCTTTATTATGCTGGCGTTAATCGGCGTATTTGCATTTAAAAACATATTTCTCTTTTTCCAGCAGAAGATTCAATTAAAGTTTGTATATACCAATCAGTTTGCTACTTCACGCAGAATGATGATTAATTTCATGCAGCGTCCTTATGAATACTATTTGAATGCAGAAACGGCAGTGATTCAGAGAAGTATTACTTCTGATGTAAACAATATGTACGGTTTGATTCTCTCACTTTTACAGCTTTGCAGTGAGGGAATTGTGTTCGTTGGTTTGGTTGCAGTCAGCTTGATTTCGGATGTGTGGATGACGGTTACGGTTACGGTTTTGTTATTGATTGTCCTGTTTGTTATCAAGGGTATTTTGAAGCCAATTATGAAGAAAGCAGGCGAAGAAAATCAGGATTACTATAGCGGTCTTTATAAGTGGATTGACCAGTCGGTTCTTGGAATCAAGGAAATTAAAATTGCCAATAAAGAAAGCTATTTTATTAATGAATATGCCAAGTGCGGTGCCGGATATGTCAATGCGGTACAGAGGTATAACTTGTATAATGCGACTCCCAGGCTTCTGATTGAAACGGTAGCTATTGCGGGAATGATTTTTTATATGATGTTTCAGATATTGAGCGGCGTCAAGGTAACGGACATTATGCCACAAATTACAGCCCTTGGCGTTGTTGCTATGCGCCTGATTCCATGTACCAACAGAATCAATAATTATTTCACCTCCATATCCTATTTCGAACCCTTCTTCATGGGTGTCAGCGATAATCTGCAAGAGGAAATCAGAGATGAGAGCATTGATTATGATGAAAAGGCATACCAGCAGAAAATGCAGATAGCAAAACTTGAAATCAAAGATAAAATTCAAATGAAAGATATTGTTTATAAATATCCGGGCACGGAAACACTCATATTCGACCATGCCAATTTGGAAATACCTGTAGGACAGGCGGTCGGCATTGTAGGAACTACCGGAGCAGGCAAAACGACAGTGGTAGATATTATGCTGGGTCTGTTGCAACTCCAAAGCGGTGAGATTTTAGCTGACGGCGTAGAAGTCAGAGACCATTACCAGGCATGGCTTAAAAATGTTGGTTATATTCCGCAAACAATTTTCATGATAGATGCCAGCATTCGAAAGAATGTGGCTTTTGGTTATCCGGATGATGAAATCGATGACGAGAAGGTTTGGCGAGCACTTCGGGAAGCACAGATGGAAGAGTTTGTAAAAAGTCTGCCTGAAGGACTGGATACCGGTATTGGCGAGAGAGGTATTCGTATTTCCGGCGGTCAGCGTCAACGTATCGGTATTGCCAGAGCACTCATGGAAGACCCCGAGGTTTTGGTATTGGATGAAGCAACTTCAGCTTTAGATAACGAAACTGAAGCAGCAATTATGGATTCTATTAATAGACTGCATGGCAGAAAAACACTGGTCATTATTGCACACCGTTTACAGACAATCGAGAAGTGCGACATGGTTTATCGCGTTGAAAATGGAAAAGCTGCACGGGAAAGATAACAGAATCAGTAGTAAGTCAGATAACGACAAAATAAGATAGGAGGATGCATAGTGACAGAGAAGAAGCAACGCCTTGCAAATGTAGAATTACTCAGAAGCCTGGCAATGATTATGGTTGTCATTATGCATTTTTTGACTCATTCTGACTCTTTGATTGAGTTAGATCAATCCTTAAGCAGTACACGAATTATCGGAATGCTGTTGGAGAATTTCTGCCTGGCAGCAGTAAATGTATATGTTTTTATCAGTGGGTTTTATGGAATCAAGAGTACGTTTAAGCCCAGCCGGGTACTGACGCTGATTTGTCAAATTTGGTTTTATGCGTTGTTAATCCCGTTGGCATTGACTGTGGTAAACAATATACCGGCTATAGCGCAGGCCACCGGTGGTATTCCTACGGCTGCAGGTACACAGGGCGTTTACGGACTGATTCAATATATTTTTCCGATTGAAACGGAGCATTACTGGTTTGCTACTTCTTACTTTATGCTCTATTTATTGACACCGATTTTGAATAAAGCTGCCAATGGGTTGACGCAGAAACAGTTTAAAATTATATTGGCAGGATTGCTGATTTTGTTCTGTGGAATCAAAAGTATCAGCCCGGTGGTTTTTGCTTTTGACAAATACGGATATGACCTTCCCTGGTTTATCTGCGTATATTTGGTAGCAGCATATTTGCGGAAGTTTGGCAGTCGCTTCTTTGAAAAGAAGAGCTGGCTGGTATATGCAGGCAGTGCACTGGCAGGATTTGGTATTGGTCTGCTGATGTGGTTTCTGGCAGCTAAAAGCGATAACTTTGCCTATTATTTCACAGTGCCCTATCACTATAATTTTATTCTTTGCTTGACCGGTGCCATTGGACTCTTTTACGGCTTTTCCAAGATTAACATCAAAGAAGGAAAAACGGCACAGTTTCTACGCAGACTTGGGACACTCAGTTTTGGTGTATATTTATTGCATGAGCATATAGATATTCGCTATTTATGGTACGGTTGGCTGAAAAATCTTATTAATCCTACGGCGCAAAGCAGTATGGCATATTTCTTATTAGAATTAATTTTCTGTGTTATAGTGGTATTTACAGCAGGAATTACCATAGATTGGATTAGAAGTCTTTTGTTCAAATCTGTAGCAAAAGTTCTGAAGAATACTATGATCGGACGCGGTATGCAGAAGCTGGATCGTACTTTTCGGATTCAGGATACAGTAAACGGCGAGGATACAGCGATTGACGAGAGTATAGATAAAGGGGAGGGCGAGGTTTAATGAAGAAATTGCTTGCAAATCGGCAACCGATACTGAACGTGTTATTTCCTTTGATTTTAGTTTTGTTTCCACTGTTGAAAATCAATCAGGGAATTGACCTTACCGATACAGCCTACAGTCTTGGAAATTACAGATTTTGGGGAGAGACCGGCGGTGTGTGGATGCTACTTACCTTCCTTTCGAATATAGTAGGACATTTCTTCACGTTGTTGCCTTTTGGCGGCACCATGTTGGGCATGAAATTTTATACCGGCTTGCTGGTGAGTTTGATGGCACTTCTGGGTTATCGGTTTTTTAAGACCAAGATGCCGCCTGTGATTGCTTTTGCCGGTGAAATGGCGGCCATTGGATTATGTTGGTGTCCCACCGTAATTTTATATAATTATATGACTTATTTATTGCTGCTTCTGGGAGCAATTTTTCTGTTTCGAGGGTTGGCTGGTTGCAGAGCCCGTTGTTTGATTGTAGCAGGCGTTTTTCTGGGACTGAACACTTTCGTAAGATTTCCCGGAAATGCCTTGGAAGTTTCCTTGATTTTGGCAGTCTGGTTTTACGGTGTATTGAAGAAAAAGACATTTGCAGAGATTGCCAAAGAAACAGGCTTATGTGTTTTAGGTTATTTAGTAGCATTTTTAGTGATGCTGGGTTGCATCGTTATTTTGTATGGAACCGGCGCACCGGGAGATATGATAACAGGCGTGTTTGGCATGGCCGGAAGTGCTTCTGACTATACCTTGGGCGAAATGTTGTTATCCATACTGGATGCTTATTTACACGGAGGCAAGTGGCTTTTGTATATGTTGCTGTGTATCCTGCCAGGCATCCCGTTTTTGGTTATTTTCCGAAACAAATATTTATTGCTCAGCAAAATTGTTTACTGCGTGTGTATTGGATTCCTCTTTTTCGTACTGGGTAAGTGGGGCATGTATAACTTCCGGTATTTTCAAAAAGAGTCAGCATTGCTGTGGAGTGCAGTGTTCCTACTGGTAGCAATTGCAGTGCTCATCTGGATGCTCTTTTCCAAGACACAGGATCATGAATGGAAGCTGATTAGCGCACTGGCATTGATTATTATTTTGATTACACCTCTTGGCAGTAATAATTATATTTGGCCGGTAATCAACAATCTGTTCTTTATTACACCAATTATTTTCTGGATTCTTTTTAAATTTGCAAGGTGGGGACGTACCTATTTGGATACCACTGGCAAAGTACCCCTTTTTCCAGTGAAAGCGATGTTGTCAGGAATCTTGTTGGCCTTTTTCATTCAAGCCATAGGAATCGGCTGCTTTTATGTATTTCTGGACGGCGAAAGCGGTGAGAAACGTAATGCGCAGGTGCCAGAGAACGAAGTACTGCGAGGCATGTACACCAATGCTGTAAATGGTGAAACATTGGAAGAAATAACGATTTTTATGTTGGAAAACAAAGCAGAATATACCAATAAAAAGTTGATTTTATACGGAAATATTCCGGGGCTGGCTTATTATCTGAATAAACCCTCTGCCATATCTACTACTTGGGCAGATTTAGGAACCAGTTCTTTGCCTCAACTACAAAGTGATTTAGCTGTATTGCAGCAGGGATTGATTAATGGAACGGGAGAAAGACCTTTGATTATCATTACACCCCAGCTGGCGGCCTATCTGGACGGGAATCAGGAAGCCATGACCTACTGGGGAACAGACGAAATTCTTTGCAAAGAAGATCAAAAGCTGGAAACGATTATCGAATTTATATATGATAATGAATACCGTCAGGTCTTCGGCAACGAAGCCTACGTAGTATATGAATAGTTGTGATGTAGAAATAAATAACAAAGCCAAGATGGCTTAACGAATATAAGGAGTTTAATAAGATGATTAGATTTAATGTGCCGCCTTTTACCGGACGGGAAATGGACAATATCAAGAAAGCGGTAGACAATATGCATATTTGCGGTGATGGTGAATTTACCAAGAAATGCAGCCAATTTATTGAAGAGAGAACCGGAACAGCAAAATGTCTTTTGACAACTTCCTGCACCCATGCACTGGAGATGGCAGCCCTGTTGGCAGAAATTAAGGAAGGGGACGAAGTAATTATGCCCTCCTATACCTTCGTTTCTACAGCAGATGCTTTCGTACTGCGTGGTGCAAAAATAGTGTTCGTGGATATTAGACCGGATACCATGAACATCGATGAAACCCTGATTGAAGAGGCCATTACCGAGAAGACCAAGGCGATTGCAGTGATGCATTATGCTGGAGTTTCTTGTGAAATGGACACGATTATGGATATTGCAGTGCGACACAATCTAATCGTAGTGGAAGATGCTGCGCAGGGAATTATGGCTACTTATAAAGAAAAACCGCTTGGAACCATCGGAGATTTTGGCTGCTATAGTTTTCATGAAACCAAAAACTACAGTATGGGCGAAGGTGGCGCGCTGTTGATTCAGAACAGTAACTATATTGAACAGGCAGAGATTTTGCGTGAAAAAGGGACAGACCGCAGTAAATATTATCGTGGACAGGTGGATAAATACCGCTGGATGGACTTTGGCTCTTCTTATCTGCCCAGTGATATGAACGCCGCATATTTATATACACAATTTGAAATGGCGGATGAAATTAATGACATCAGACTTGCCAGATGGCAGCAGTATTATGAGTTGTTAGCACCCCTACAGGAAGCTGGCAAAATTGAGCTTCCGGTAGTCCCGGAAGGTTGTGCCCATAATGGGCACATGTTCTATATTAAAACAAAAGACATTAAAGAGAGGACTGCCCTAATTGACTTTATGAAAGAACATGAAATTTTAACGGTATTTCATTACATACCACTGCATTCAGCTCCGGCAGGCCTGAAATTCGGACGATTCCATGGGGAAGACCGATACACCACTAAAGAGAGCGAGAGATTGTTACGCTTACCCATGTTTTATGCACTTGAGCCAGCTCAGGTAGATTATATCTGTGACAAAGTAAAGGAATTCTATGAAGCTTAAGGTTTGGTTTACTAAGAATGCCAATTGGATGATTGGCCTTTTATTGACATTGGGACTGGCGATTTTCGCTGGTCTGCGTTTTGACTACTATTTTGACCTAAATGATGATGTGTTGATGAAAGATATTCTGGCAGGTGTTTACACCGGAACCCCGGAAGGCCATAATATTCAGATGCTTTGGCTGATCAGTGCAATCATCAGTTTGTTCTACAAAATCGCAAGAAGCTTGCCCTGGTATGGCTTGTTTCTCACAGGCTGTCATTATGCCTGTCTGTTTCTGATTTTAAAGAGAAGTTTGCGTTTTTGCCATACTTATTTAGGAAAAGCAGCAGTGGCATTAACCGAAACAGTGTTACTTGGTTCTCTGCTTTTGGAACACTTTGTATTTGCTCAATATACAGTTACCTGCACTTTGCTGGCAGGAACTGCGGTATTTTTATTCTTCACAACTCCCAAAGTAGAGGAAGAAACTGCTGTGACATCTAAATTAGTAGAAGCAACCTCAGCGGCACCTAAATTGGTAGTAGGTGAGTTTATCACGAAGAATATCCCTGCTGTATTATTAGTTACACTGGCTTTCCTTGTTCGTTCGGAAATGCTGTTGTTAGTACTGCCCATGATTTGCGTAGCAGGTGTCATTAAGTGGGGAAGCGAACAGGTTATTTTCACCAAAGAACATGCAATACAGTATTTTAGTGTATTTGGACTGATTATTCTTGGTTTATTAGTGGGACAAGGCTCCCATATGCTGGCTTATAGTTCGAAAGAGTGGCGTACTTTTACAGAATTCTTTGACAATCGGACAGAACTTTATGATTTTCAAACACCTCCTGCTTATGAAGGAAATGAAGCCTTTTATGAAAGTATTGGCCTGACGGAAAGCGAAAGAATTTTATTTGATAACTATAACTTTGGTATGGACGAAGAAATTGACGAGAAAATGGTAGGAGAAATTGCTGTTTATGCCGGTCAGTTAAAGAGTGCAGAACAGCCCTTTGGTGAGAAACTAAAGGAGAAACTTACTTTTTATGTTTATAGATTGAGCCGCGGCCACGGCGTAACAGGCAGTGATTTCCCTTGGAACTACGCGATTATAATAGGTTATTTGGCAGTTCTTGTGCTGTCGCTGTTACAAAAGAAATGGAGCATTTGTTGGAAACTGCCATTTTTGTTTGGCGTACGAACACTCTTGTGGTTTTATATACTCATGGGAGACAGAGATCCCGAGCGAATTACACACTCGTTATATTTAATGGAACTTTGTATTTTAGGAGCCATGTTATTGGTTGAAGGAAACGCAATTAGTTTGATTCAGAGACACAAGCTTGATAAAAAAAGTGTAAATACACCTAAATGGACAAGCCAACAGGTTTTACTGGGATTATGCATGGGTGCTTTTCTGTTATATGGACTAATCATCAGCCCGGAGAGAATCACGGCGATTGATCAACAACAGAACCAGCGGGCGCAGGTAAATGCACCTTATTTGGAATTGTATGACTACCTTTCCACAGGAGAACAAGCAAATAATTTTTACCTAATTGATGTATATTCTTCTGTTTCTTATTCGGAGAAGATGTTTGAAAACGTAGATAACTCACTGGATAATTATGATATAATGGGCGGTTGGGCTTGCAAGAGTCCTTTGCAGCGCAAGAAACTGGCATCCTTTGGAATCAACAATATGGAACAAGCACTGCGTGAAATGGATTCTGTTTACTTTGTCAGAGATTCCGATGAAGATATGGACTGGTTACCCAATTACTACGCAGGACATGATACCCCGGTGGAAACCCAACTGGTCGATACCGTGGCAGGAATATTTGAAATCTATCAAGTGAAAG
>CAZNAP010000085.1:8147-9219 GCA_964571145.1 uncultured Lachnospiraceae bacterium
TTGCCGGGAGTTATAGCAGAAATTAAAGACACTATGGATAAGGACATTAAAGAGAATTATGAAATTGTGTTGGTCAATGACTGTTCTCCTGACGATACCTTTGAAACAATTAGAAATCTTTGCGAACAAGACAGCCGCATTACCGGCATCAATTTGGCTAAAAATTTTGGACAGCATAGTGCTTTAATGGCAGGATTTCATTATGCCAAGGGTGATATTGTGGTATGTCTGGATGATGACGGCCAGACACCAGCGGATGAAGTGGGCAAGTTATTAGACGGAATTAAAAATGGTGCGGATGTAGTTTATGCCAAATACATTCACAAACATCACTCCAGTTTTCGCAACTTTGGCAGCCGCATCAATGAACTGATGACCAGAATCATGTTGGGTAAGCCGAAGTACTTACGTGTTTCCAGTTACTTTGCCATGAAGAAGTTTGTTATGGATGAAATGATTCGTTATCAGTTTGCGTACCCTTATGTGATTGGACTGGTGCTTCGAACCACCAAGAATATTATCAATGTAGAGGTACATCATAGAGACAGAGCTGCGGGAGAATCTGGTTATACTTTTGGAAAACTTCTGAGCTTGTGGTTTAACGGTTTTACGGCATTTAGCGTGAAACCCCTTCGTATTGCTACAGTTATGGGTGCGGGCTGCGCCGGCGTGGGCTTTTTATATGGAATTTATACGATTATTAAGAAGATAATTATCAATCCGCCTGGATTAACTACAGGATTTAGTGCCCTTATGTCCGTGCTGGTATTTATGGGCGGTATGATGATGTTGATGTTGGGTCTGGTTGGAGAGTACATGGGAAGAATGTACATTTCCATGAATAATTCTCCTCAATTTGTGATTAGCGAAGTGACCGGAGCCAGCAAGGATAATCAGGGAGAGTAACAAATAGATGAGCAACGCAGTATCGGACAAAAGTTTAACTGCATATTTAAAACAACATGCGCCTGCCAGATGGATTCTGGCAGCGCTTCTTTCCTTTGGGGGTGTTTGTGCATTTCCATGGATGCTGCAACTTTCGGGAGACCGACTTCCCTACACAAACAGCATT
>CAZNAP010000085.1:9319-10745 GCA_964571145.1 uncultured Lachnospiraceae bacterium
ATTGCCTGTTATACACTGTTCCAAATGCTTTTAATGGCAGGCATCTTTGCATGGTGCGTAGAGAAGTTACGTAGCCGTGGCATGAAGAAAGGAACTGGCGCACTACTGACAGCTTACTTTGGTTTGTGCCCGGTATTGGTCATGTTTTCTCTTTGCTCTGCAAAAGATGGGCTTTTTACGGGAATGCTATTCATACAAGTGGTATTATTACAGGAATTGTGTACTAAAACAGAACAATTTCTAGCATCTAAAGGCAAATTGGTACTATTTGGATTGGCTTCACTGGGAATGACCATGCTTCGCCACAATGGATTTTATGCCTTTGCGGTATTTATGATTTTATTATTGATTTATCTAAGAAACTATTGGAAAAAGCTTTCCATTTATTTTGTAGGTATTCTAGCTGTTTATTTCTTGCTGAATGCAGGACTGGCAACTGTTTGCCAGGCTGATGCTTCGGAGAACCAGGAGAAACTGACCGTTCCGATTATGCAAATGGCACGCATTTATGCCTACGAGCAGGACAGCCTTTCGGAAGAAGAGTTGGCACTGATGACCACCTATCTTCCTGCAGAAGCTTTAGAACATTACACACCCAAGGTTTCAGACAATGTCAAAATCAGCTTTAACAATGCTGCTTATGACGCAGATTCGGGAAGTTTTTGGAAATTGTGGTTGAAGCTGGGCGTGAAGCACCCCTTTTCCTATTTAAATGCTTGGTTTATGACTTCCTATGGATTTTGGTATCCGGACACCGTTATTGACAGCTATCGAGGTAATACAGTTTTTACCTACACCTATGAGGACAGCTCCTATTTTGGCTACGAAGTAGAACAGCCCGGACTACGACAAAGCTTGATTCCACTTCTAGACGAAGCGTATAGGAGAATGTCGCTGGAAATTACCCAGCAGAAAATACCTGTTATTTCCATGCTGTTTGCCCCCGGTTTCTTACTTTGGGTGATGCTGTTTATACTGGGCTATTGGTGCTATGAGAAACGTTTCAAAAAAGTAATGCCTTATTTATTGCCACTGCTTTGCTTCCTGACAGTATTGCTGGGTCCAACCTGCCTGGTACGTTATGTGGTATTTTTATGGGTGCTGGTGCCTGTGATGGCGTGGGAATTGCGGAACGAAGAATCGACCAGTGTGGGAATTGAAAATGAGCGATAACTGTGGTATACTTACCCATGATTTGCGATAAGGGTATAGTATACCATAATCGAAAAAAAGGATGCGCACTAAAGCCGCGCTGGTATAATGTGAAAAGACATTATACCATGATTAATATTGCTATAGAAGTAATAGAATAGGGACTTAGATTAAATGAAGAAGATTGTATATAAAAGTAAAGCCATTCAGGCAGTCATTTTGATTATAGCGGCAGCAGTGCTTTTGTCACTGTGGCCTTTTCGTATTTGGCAGG
>CAZNAP010000086.1:0-10656 GCA_964571145.1 uncultured Lachnospiraceae bacterium
TTACGGTTTCTGTTTGGTTTCTGTTTGGTTTTCATATTGACTTATCGTTTCTTCAATTCTTCGCTTTACTTCGGCAGCAATTTCAACTGTCTTCATGTCTTTATACTCTTCATATTCCATTGGCTTCATATAAATAACCTTAACTGTTACAGGTTGAATTGTATTTTCATCAAAGGGTCTGAAGGAATCAATGAGTGCACAGGGAACAATCGGACATTTTGCTTTCGTAGCACTTTTAAAACTGCCACCTTTGAACCCTAAAAGTTTGTTGCCTTGTTTACTTCTGGTTCCTTCTGCAAAAATAAGAAAGTTTTTTCCATTTTGCACATCGGCTGTTACTGCATTAATTATCTTCATGGACTGACGAACATCTTCTCGGTCTATAGAATAAGCACCCAGTGCCTGCATAACCTGTTTCAATAAAATGATATTACTGGCTTCTTTCTTAATAATGAAAGAAAAAGGTCTTGGACAAGAATCTAAAAATACCAATACATCAAACATACCTTGATGATTTGGAAAGAAAACAAAGCCATCTTTTTGAGGAATATTTTCCATCCCATAGGATTCAATTGTTACACGCCCAGCATGATTTGCTTTTTTAGTAACCTTCTTAACAACTTGATAGGCTTCTTCAAAGGAAATCTTCTTACTCTTACCGCACCACCAGATTCTAAAAAAATAATAGGGTGTCTTAATAAATAATCGAATAACCATTAATGCAATTCTCATGCTTTACGCCCACTCTCACTTTAATACAGTTTCATATAAATTGTTACCCAACGAATCAATAACTACAATAACTGGGAAATCCTTTACTTCCAGTTTTCGAATTGCTTCTGTACCTAAATCTTCATATGCAATCACTTCTGATTTTAGAATGGATTTCGATAATAATGCACCTGCACCACCCACTGCCGCAAAATATACAGCACTGTTTCGGATAATTGCTGCTTTCACATCTTCGGTTCTTTTTCCTTTGCCAATCATACCAATCAGGCCCATATCCAAAAGCTGATGGGTGTATTTATCCATTCGACTTGCTGTAGTAGGTCCTGCTGATCCAATTGGTCTTCCTTCTCTAGCCGGAGAAGGTCCCATATAATAAATAACCTGATTCTTTACATCAAACGGAAGGTCTTTTCCTTGTTCCAAAGTTTCCTGCATTCTCTTGTGAGCTGCATCTCTGGCTGTGTAAATAGTTCCGGTTATGTATACATAATCACCACTGCGTAATTCCTTGGCTTCTACCTTATTGAATGGTACTGTTAAATGTCTATCCATTTTTATCTTACCTCGATATTTTATCCTGCTTCTGTTCTTTTATAATTCTCTGACACAATGCCGGTTCACATGGCAACAAATATTAACTGCTACTGGAAGTCCTGCAATATGTGTGGGATAGGTATTGATGTTTACCGCCAGTGCTGTCGTACTGCCACCCAATCCACCGGGGCCTATTCCTGTACTATTGATTTTCTCCAATAATTCCTTTTCCAATTCTTCCACATAAGGTATATCTGAATGTTCGTCTACCGGTCTGGTTAACGCCTTCTTCGCAAGTATAGCACATTTCTCAAATGTGCCGCCAATTCCCACGCCTACCACCATGGGAGGACAAGCATTGGGACCGGCATCTTTCACCGCTGTCAACACAGCATTCTTTACGCCTTCAATCCCGTCTGCCGGTTTGAGCATAAATACACGGCTCATGTTTTCACTTCCAAAACCCTTAGGAGCAATCGTAATCTTGAACTTATTTCCCTCAACAATGTCGTAATGAATCACTGCCGGTGTATTATCTTTTGTGTTTTCTCTATAAATAGGATCTGCTACTACTGATTTACGCAAATACCCTTCTTGATAGCCTTGTCGCACGCCTTCGTTTATCGCATCGACCAGTTTGCCACCTTCTATATGCACCTCTTGACCAATTTCTATAAAAAAGACAGCCATTCCTGTGTCCTGGCAAATCGGAATCATTTCCTGCGCAGCAATTTTTAAATTATCCTGTAGTTGACACAAAATTTGTTTGCCTAAGGTGGATTTCTCTTTTTCTGCTGCATTTTTCATGGCCCGATCCATATCCGGAGCTAGATAATGATTGGCTTCTATGCACATTTCTTTAATTGTTTCTGTAATCTGCTTTACATTGATTGATTTCATCCTGTTGACTCTCCGTATGACTACTTAATTGATGATTGTATTTTTGACTTCTTCTAATTCTTCCTGACTGGGTTCTCCGGCTTTATATTTGAAAAGTGCCGCGTCATTCGCATATCTGGGAATCAGATGTAAATGAAAATGGAAAACAGTCTGTCCGGCAACCTCTCCGTTATTTTGCATCAGATTAAAACCATCGCATTTTAACTTTTCTGTCATAAGCAGCATCATTTTCTTTGCTAGCTTCATGGCATCAGCTGCCAGATTCTCCGGTAATTCATATAAATTCGCATAATGTTCTTTGGGAATAATAAGGGCATGTCCCTTTGTTGCCGGTCCTAAATCTAATATTACACGAAATTGTTCATCTTCATACAATGTTTTTGACGGAATCTCGCCTGCTGCCAGTTTACAAAAAATACAATTATCCTGTTTCATCACGCATCTACCTTCTTTCCATAAATGTAAATATCTGATCCAGTGTTCGCAGAATCTTAAAATCGCCCTTCATTTTCATAGAACCGCCCATAAAGGCTCTCTGAAAAGTCATTCTGGCATAAATAATATCATCCATGCTTTCTTTGCTCATTTGAATTTCTACATCAGGATTATCAACTGTTCCATAATAATACTTATTCTCAGCACTGTTGATTTCTATAATAAGAGGTTTCTTTCTCTCATCTATTTGAATTTTATACACAGCCTTAAAGCCTGGTTGAGGAACGAAATGTTCCTTGAAATCTTTAATAAATTCTTCATTACCTTCTTCCGGTTCATTACTTCCCATCATATCTCTGAACAAACTGGTCAACTCTTGAATATCCTGCTTTTGTCTCTTCACATAGCTGTCATCTGATGCATACTGAGAAAGCTGTTCTGATTCCTGAGGTGTTAAATCAATATTTTTTGTAATCGATACCATTTGCTTAACTGCCTGATTGCTGGCCGGCAGACTTGCTAACCGCTGATTAATTGTACGGTACATATTTTCAGCTTTTTTATCTATGATTTTATTATAATCTTCATTTCCCTCAAAAATACCCGAATCAGCTATATAACCACAAATACCACTGCAAGGAAGTCCTCCCAGAATCTCCCAAGCTACAGATAAATTTAATTTTCCTTCTCTTTCTCCGTACGTTGTAGACATTACAATCGGACACATATATATTTTTGAAATTTTCTCTTTATCTCCATAAAGCCAGCAAGAATCTAGGAACTGCTGCATGTAGCCGCCTATTCCATACCATTCTACTGTTGTAGCCAAAATAATACCATCAACTGTCTTTAAAGTCTGCGGTAAAGTGGTAATACTATTTTTCAACTCATACAAATTGAATCTCTCAATTGTCACATGAAGCTCTTCCAATACTTCCTGCATTTTGTTAATGACATACAGTGTAGGGTCATCCATTAATCCACGACCACCATAATAAATATTTATCTTCATATTGAACCGCCTTTCTGAGAAACTACTATATATAGTATAAAGCCCTTTCTTCTATCTGTAAATAAAATTTAATTTGCCAAGACGTATTTCATCTCCGGGTTCTATTAATATAGAAGCATTAGGCTCCAATCTCATTCCATTTCGAAAGGTTCCGTTGGTGGAATTTAGATCTGATATATAAATACTGTTTTTGTCTCGAAAAAATCTTGCATGCATTCGGCTAATACTTTGATCCTTGATAATCATATCTACTGCGCCAGCCAGTTTGCCCACCGTAATCGGAAGATGCCCTAAGTCAATATGATACTTATTTCCCTTGTTCATTCCATATAGCTTGTTTTCACAGCTTTCTGTCCAAGGAATAAAAACCGTATTTCCATAATCATTGTTGGGAACCTGTTCTTGTATGTCTGCAGTCTGTACAAACGGTTCCGTAGTATCAAAGAAATTTGGTTCGTTCTGCTTTTTGTTTTTGAAAAATTTTTGTATTATTTCTCTAAAAGATCTTTTCTTTTTAACATAAGGAATTTCTACCGGACAGGGAATTCTCCCTTGATACCGCTCAGTATTCATTTCCATAAGATTAGCTGAAGCTGCAATTATATTCTCCTGTTTTGCTTCATCCGGAAACCAGTTTAGTATTTCATCCACTGCAAATAAATCCCTTTGTACCAAATCTGCTATTTTGTATACTACATCCACAGCTTCCGTATCTTCATTGTCCACCCTGGCAACTAAAAATTCCATTAGCAAATGAAAGCTTGCTTCTTGTGTACTTGGATAATATAAAAAATTATATTCTTCGGTTTCTACATTCAACAAAATAAATTCCGGGTGTAAAATCAGATTGTTCTCATATAATAAATATTTTTGCAACAAATCGTTTACTATCTTTAACTGTATAAACAATTGACGAATATCTTTTATTCCCATACTTTTTGCACTGTATACCTGTAGTAAACTTTGTCTTGATGTGATTTCATAATACAATAAGGTATCCCCGTTTATATGTCTTTCTTGACAGGTGAGTAATCCTTTGATTTGATTGCCTGTAATCATTTTCTTTTGATATGTATTTTCCGCAAAATCATTTTTCCCGTCTATAATCAGATAGTTATGCCTGTAATCCTTGTAGTATTTTACATCAAACATGCCTTCTCTCCTCTTGAATTACCTTAACCGGATTCATTCTAATAATCTCCTTTTGTATGGTTGGACCAACTCCCATCTGCACAGAGTATATAATTACTTTTTTCTCTGTCAAACTGAACCCTTCTGCCTTAGGTTTGTATTTTGGATAAAAAATTTTCTTCACTAAAAGCCTTTTTCGGGCATAAGCCTCCGGTTGCCACTGTTGTGAAGAAGCTTCTCCATAAATGACTTCTCCATAAAAATCCTCTCCTGCTGTAAATCTACCTGCACGCATAGCGATCAAATAATCATCCTGAGAAATGACACATCTACTGTATAAACGTAACGTTGTCAATACAATCAAAAGGTATAAAAATAGTACTAGCGGCATTATATACGATGCTTCTATCGTAAAGTATCCATTCATTTTTTTACACATATACCAGAACAGCCTCCATTCCTATTATTAAAAAAGGAATAAATGGTATGGTTTCCTTTTTCTTTCGTATACAACAGTACAAACCATAAAAACCTGCTGCCAAAAAACCAATACACACCACCTGCATTGTAAATAACCAACCTGTCCACAAACCAAAGACGATCACTGCCATTCCATCCCCAAAGCCAATGCTTTCTTTTGTGATTAGTGCTATCAAAAGTAAAACAATTCCCGGAAAAAAGCTTTCCAAAAATATCCATAAATTATAGTTTCCAATTAATAACTGGTAAATCAGAGCTACTATACCGGCTATCAGAATTTTATATATGGAAACTTTCTTTTCTTTAATATCTTCTGTTGCTATTCCTGCTAAAAACAATAATCCTCCAACATAATCCACCATTCTACTCTCCTTCTTGTTAGTCACTCGGATAAGCACCGAGCGACGTAGTCGCTGAAACGACTAGGAACATCTTTGACAAGGTTGATAGGCACCGGCTTCTCGAAGCAGAATCATATGTACCTCTCTTTTCAGCGAAGAGCAATCTGCCTGGCTGTGATATCGGTTTCCATCCGTGGTAATAAATACCTGTCCTGCTTTTTGGGGATGACATCTTTCGCAGGCATAATATTTTTCTCCTGACTGACTTCTGCTTTTATTAATTTCAGACGCATTGATTTCCTGTATTTTTATTCGCAAATGCGTACAGTTAATCGATTTGTGATACCTAGTACCCGTTCTGGTGATATAAACATATATTTCCTGATTGCTACCAGCCTTTTGATTTTCATGTCCTGTGTACCCTACAAACGCATGCCCCACAAATTTGTCCCTCATTACAATTGTCCCAATAGGTAACTTACCAATCAACGGTGTAATTTTGTACTCTGCCCTAATCAATATTTCTCCATTCGTATCAATAGTAGATAAGTCCTGAATTAAAACACCTTGCTTGTTTCCTTCCACACAGAGATAAGGGTATAATTGCTTATCTAAATACGCTAGAATTTGCGTATTTAAATTTTCTTTGGGTTGATTGGCATACTTGACCAAATAAGCCTGTGCTGCTTGATTATTACCAGTCTGATGTAGTGCCTCCATCATATTAGATTCAAAACGAACAACTTCCAGTGTGAACAAAACCGTTACAATAAAAAACAAAAATAAGGGAAGTACCAACGAACCTTCCAGTGCCATACTCCCCTTTTTCTTAATGGAAAAAAGGAAAAATACTCTCGTTAAAAGTGTTGTTTTGTTTTGACATATCTTGAGAGAAGGGGTCTTTACCATTATTTTCAGTAACGTTACTCCACTTAATGAGAGTATTTTCCTTTCCTTCATTAATTTTGAAAAAGTTTAGAAATATCCATATCTGCGTCTTAATTGATAATTACCCTGCTTTTCTGCAGAAGCTGTTACAACAGCTTCATAGCTTTCTATACACCAATCCATGGCAAATAACTTGTTTTCGGAAAATGCCCTAATATCCATTTCCATTACATCCATGGTACGTGCATTCAACGTCTTATCATCCAGTAAGAGTAATCCACAAGCAAGATATTTTGCATAGGGAAGCCCATTACTGTTATTCGAGCGATAAACAGTTCCATTTTTGACATACTCAACAGACATACTATGTGCTGCTTTTCGTAAGGGAATCTTTCCTCCGCTATAAATCACCTTCATATCACCTATGGTTTCTAAATAGGCACAGGCATATAAAATACTTTCTGTAACTGGACTCTCAAATTCTTCCTTCAATTGAACTGCTTGTAATTCCTGTGCTGCTATCTGGGCAGCAGTCCTTAACTCACCATCGGATAATGCCAGATTTACATTGTCAGCCAAACGCCACCGGAACAACATTTGTGCCACAGCTCTTACGTTGTCTATATCTGACGCCTGTCCCTTGAGCAGATACTCCAATTCACAGGACAGCAATGTGTCATCTCTGGGTTTTCCCAGCCAACTCATTTGATAAAACAGATAATTCAAAAATTGTTCCGAATTCTGTTTATAATTTCTACTTCTTCCCGCTATGTTACTTATTTGACGGTGTGAGTAGTAATCGCCTAAAGGAATTCCGGCATTACTCACTGTACCCAAATTTATATCTGCTAAATACATTACATCACTACCGACTAATCCATAAACCCAATCTGCCGGATTGGAAAGTGGTACTTCCTCTATTAAACCAAGGTCATTCATAATTGTAGGTAACTCCATGCCTGCCAGTTGCCCCATAATATTACTAAACTTCGACTGTACATCCTGACCGTCTAAAATTTGCACCTCTCCTAAATAACCTAAAACGTTTGCTTCTTCCATTTTTATTCCGGTATCTTGTATATAGGTAATCACCTGATGTCGTAAGGAAGCGCCGTTTTCGGCTGCTGCTGTATCAAATGCAACTATATTAACTTGATTGATATTCAGATTTCCCCATGGCGAATCGGCGTTTTCCAATAAATAATAGCTGAGTCTCGCTTCCACATTTGATAGTCTGGGTTCTTGTCCTAAGTAGGAAGCATCTATATAAAGTAAGCCGTATCTTTCCAATAAACCAATATGATATTCTGATAGAACAGCATTCATAGAAGTATCCAGAACGCATTCTAATCGGATTTTTTGTGCGTTCTGGATGGCCATACCGGTAAACAGTAAAATAAACCCGGCAAGCAAAGAAAGAGATAGAGATAAAAAGATCGTTAAATAACCTTTCATCATATTAGAATCGCTGAACTGTCTATGGCAATTTTAGCAAAAATTGTTCCGGCTAATTCCTGTATTTGTGTCTTAAAAATTAAAACCAACCCGATTAACACTACAATGATTAATATCATTTCAACTGTGCCCATTCCACGGTTATTCTTTTTTTTACAGCTATTTTCTTTTCGCATCATTACTAACCCTCCTTTATTATGATAAGCTCCGAGTGACTAAGCATCGAGTAACTAAATACTGCCAAAATCCATCCAAACAGGTAATAAAATCATGAGCATTACAATCAACAACATGAGCATCATTGGCAACAGTAATTTTACACCGGCTTCTTCACCCAGTTTCTTAGCCTGCTTCTGCCTGTCTTCCTGGGCTGTCTTGGCTTCTCTTTCTAAAAGTTCCAGAAGCTGTGCATTTCCTTTTTTGATTTGCACCGTGAGTAAATAACTTAACTGTTTATATTTCATCTCCTGACATCGATATCCCCACTCTGCATAGACTCTCTCTTCACTCATACCATTTTCCAATTGGTAACAAGACACTTGCATTTCCTCACACAAATAGTGCCTTTTATCATCACCATTTTGTTCATAGTCCTGTGCTATTCGTAGAAAAGCTTTTTTTACAGTCAGACCTGCTGACAGATACAGCCTAAATTTGCTGACACATTCGGGATAATCCATGAGCAATTGCTTTTTTCTTTTATTTAAAGCACGCTCCAATTCCTGATTCATACCTTTGCAAACAAGCCAGGTGCTCAGCATGATGTACAATAACAATACCGGATAATTGACTGTATCTTTTTCTTTCCATAAAATGTCTTGCCCTTCTATCCTTAACGGTAAAGGAATTTGTTGATTACTTTTTTCTTTTTCGTCTATTCTGGCTACTTCGTTTTGCAAAGAATAAAAGAATTGTTCCTCTTGACTCATTATTTCTGAAAGCAAATGTACCTTATATTCTTTCGAATGTCTTTCCTGTCCATCAAAAACAGTGGCTGTCAGACCAATATCTTCTCCCTGTATGGGTAATTCCGCTCGATTAATAGTTCCATCTGCACTGATTCTATGATGATTGCTACTGGTCCATTCAATGGTAAAAGGATACCCCTCTATGGAATTAACCAACTGCAGCTGTTGCGTTACCTGCTGCAAGCTTTGATTCTTTCCTTTGATTAGATTCGGCAATATTTGCATTGCTTCCTCTCGTAATAAAGTTATTTCTTCCTTGCTATATTGTCTTTCATGAACCACCACTGCCAAATTCCTTGTCCATTCTCCGACACTGGCTTGTAATTCCACACTATAATCCCCCGCACCATTTTCATTTCGTGATAGTAGTGCCCCGTCAGTCAATATGCTCTTATTCCGGCTGCACAGAATCACACATATGACAAACCCAATCCCAATGAATATTACTGCACTTCCTAAAGCCAATTTCTTAACCAGAAATTCTTCTGCTTTTTTCTCACCATCCTCTATAGGAAACAGTTTCTGTAATTGCTGTTTTCGAGCGTATTGTTTTTTTTGAGACAGCAAGATTTTGCAACAGTTATAGATACAATTTCCAAATAGAATAAACGGATTTTTCATATGTTTAACAATACCCTCCTTTAGACACTCGGTGCTTAGATTTCTATTGCAATCATGCGTAATGATAAAGCATAAGCTCCAAGATAGACCAACAATCCCATGCTCATAACCAGTACACCGGCCGATACATGATACATGGAATCAAAATAGCCGGGTGAAGTAATTTCCATGTACAGCATAATGGCAATGGGCATTATGTTCATAATCTTCTGCTCCATTTTTTTTCCACTTAACATGACATTGATTTCTTTTTCCACCTCTAGCTTTTGAATTAAGATATCCGCTGTTTTCTCCATAATAGATGTCATGTTTCCACTACTACTTTGAGCGATTTCATATATTTGTGAGAATTCTTGTATTTCTGGAATGTCTGTCCAACGACCAATCTTTCTCCACATTTGGGAAAAGGACACATTGTTTTCTTTTCCCCTCTTTAGCAACACAAGCATTTGACAAATACTGCTGTCCTGCCCATATAACAGTTCCATTTCACCGTATGCAGAAAGAAATGCATTTTCTACTGAATATCCGGCTTTTTGCCCGGTAGCTGTGAGTAACAGTAATTCTTTAAATTGCTCTTTGGCCTTGGCTCTTTTTGATTTCAGTAAATGTGTTTTTTCGATTTTAATGTACAGAATTCCGACCAATATAAGCGGTAACAATGCCCATAAAGACCGATAAAAAAGATAATTTAGAAGAACAATGACAAGGATTCCCTTCATAACAATGATACTGTATTCTTTTTGCGTAATAGGCAATAGATTCAACCCTTCACTCTGTAATACACAATTTCTCAACATTCACTAATTCTCCTACCTTCTTTAATTCACCCAGAATTTTTCCATCTTTGGACAAACCGCTTTGATGAAATTTAAAAACAGTCTGCATTTTTACTTCTTTGTCTGAAAATCCAACTATTTCAGCTATTTCCAGCACGCGTCGACTTCCATCTCGTAACCTGCCCAGGTGAATCATCAGATTAAAACCGGAAGCTATTTGCTTTCTAACTGCATCTAAGGGTATATCCATTCCCATCAGTACCATTGTTTCCAGTCTGGATACCACATCTCTGACACTGTTAGCATGGACAGTTGTCATCGCTGAATGACCTACAT
The DNA here is from genome assembly GCA_964571145.1 of uncultured Lachnospiraceae bacterium. Taxonomy (GTDB): domain Bacteria; phylum Bacillota; class Clostridia; order Lachnospirales; family Lachnospiraceae; genus Suilimivivens. The sequence continues at coordinate 10,613 of CAZNAP010000086.1, forward strand.
TGACACTCTGAAGCATATCAATTGCTTCTTTGCCTCTCACCTCT
>CAZNAP010000087.1:0-10543 GCA_964571145.1 uncultured Lachnospiraceae bacterium
ATTGTAAATGACACCTGAAATGATATTTTTCTACATAATCGTATTCTTATATGGAATCATCATCGGAAGTTTTCTGAATGTATGTATTTACAGAATACCCAAGCAGGAGAGTATCGTGAAGGTTCGTTCACACTGCATGGAGTGCGGCTATCAGCTGAAGTGGTATGATTTAGTACCCTTATTTAGCTTCCTCGCACTCCGTGGCAGGTGTCGAAAATGCAAGACAAAGCTTTCATGGCAGTACCCTATCATTGAAGCTGCCAATGGCTTGTTGTATTGTATGGTTTTTTGGAAATTAGGTTTTACTTTTTACAGCGGACTGATTTGCCTGCTGGCTTCTGCTTTGTTGGCACTCAGTTTGATTGATTGGCGCACATATGAAATCCCTTTTGGTTTCAATGTGTTTATACTGACACTAGGGCTGATTCATCTTGCCCTGGATTATACAAATTGGTTACAGTATGTAATCGGCCTAGTGGTTGTCAGTGGATTTTTATTGATTGTATATATGATTACGAAAGGACGCGGCATTGGCGGTGGGGATATCAAGCTTATGGCAGCATGTGGTTTGCTGCTTGGCTGGAAATTAATTCTGCTGGCGTTCTTGTTAGGTTGCGTTTTGGGGGCAGTACTGCATTTGTTGCGTATGAAGTTCTCGAAGGCGGCCAATCTTCTTGCCATGGGGCCATACCTGTCAGTGGGGGTATTGATAGCAGCGTTATGGGGAGAGCAGTTGATTAATTGGTACTTAGGATTCTATTTATAGGGCAAATTCGTAAAGAGAGGAATTAAGGAAACATGGCTAAGGTACTCAGTATTGAGGTCGGATATTCTCTGACTAAAGTGTGTGAAGTGGATTTTAAAACCAAAAATCCAAAGGTATATAGCAGTTTTACCATACAAACTCCGGAAAATATCATGGAAGACGGATTAATTCGTGTTCCTGACAGCCTTGCCGAAAGTCTAAGGCAGGAACTGGATAAGAATGGAATCAAAACAAAAGCGGTAATTTATACTATTGCATCCAGTAAAATCGCAAGCAGGGAAGCAATGCTGCCTTTTGTGAAAGAAAATAAATTGGAAGAAGTAGTTTGTGCAAGTGCCGGAGATTATTTTCCGGTAGATTTGACAAACTTTAAGATTACATATCAAATCACAGATATTGTGACGACGACAGATAACGTAAAACAATATAAGTTGATGCTGTTCGTAGCACCCAACGAATTGCTGGAAAGTTATTATGCACTTTCTGAAAAAGCAGGGCTCAGTGTAGTGGCGTTGGATTACAGCGGAAACAGTTTATGCGCCGCAGTGAAAGACGTACTGACTACAGGAACCCAAATGGTCATTAAAGTGGATGAGAATTCCTCTATTCTGACAGTGTTCAGTGACGGAATTATGCGTTTACAGAGAACGGTACCTTACGGTGGTGACACAGCAGTGGAAGCAGTTATGGAAGCTGGTGGAGACTCTGGCAAAATTGGATATAAAGAAGCACTGGAACTGCTGCGAAGCAGAACTTGCCTGAATCCGACTTTGAAAGAAGTAATGAATGTAGAAGTAGCAGATACGGCAGAGGACAAGGTGAAGGTATTCCGTAGCCATGTAACAGAGTCGGTAAGTATGCTGGTAAACGGCATTCTGCGTGTGGTAGATTACTATAATTCACGTAATTCGGACAAACCTTTGGAACAGGTTTATTTAACTGGATATGCAGAATATTTTAACGGTTTGGCAGAGCTCATGTCCAATGAAATCGGACTTTCGATTAATAAGCTTTCAGAGTTGCAAGAACTGACCTTCATGCAGGGTCTGAATAATGGCGGAGAATATATATCCTGTATTGGTGCAGCAATAGCACCCATGGATTTCATACCGGATGTTCATAATGATAAGAAGAAAAAAGCACTTGCTAAGAAAAAAGATACAGGAGACTCCAAGGTTTCCGGTGAAAGCTACCGGCTGGTCATTTTAGTCAGTGCAGGCTGTGCGATTATAGCAATTGTATTAGCTGTTATATCAATTATCCCTTATATGGATGCCAAACGCCAAAATGAACAATTACATGCACAGGAAGAAAAACTGGCACCCATTGAGATTACTTATGCAGAATATACAAATCTGGCAGCGCTAAATACAGATATACAGATTATGTATGCAGCAACTGAGAGACCAAATGACAGATTGGTTGAATTTCTTGAAGAGTTGCAGTTGAAACTCCCTTATGGTACGAATGTATTGTCTTTCTCAAGTGGGGACTGGGATGTAACAATGACTATGAATGTGGAAAGTATGGAAGCAGCAGCTTTGACAGTACTGGAATTACGAAACTTTAACAGTATTGAAACTGCCAATATTGCTTCTGTGACACAGGAACTTGATGAAGAATCAGGAGCAATTAAAGTCACCTTTACAGTAGATTGTACCTATGCACCACTTACTTATGAAATAAATGGCGAAGCCTATCAACAAGTTGAAATGATACCGGGAGAATAGAGGGATAATGATGAGTGTTTCAAAGAAAGATATTAAATTATTAATCGCATTGCTGGGGATTCTGGCGTTGGTCTTAGTATACTTTCTGGTCTATAAACCTTTAGGTGAAAAAACCACTGTATTTGAAGCTGAAAATGCGACGCTGGGGAAAAGAGTGCAGGAATTACAGGCATTAGCTGACCAGGAACCCTTTTTCAAAGAAGAAATAGTTAGATTTACAGCAGAGAATAATGAGATTTTGAATCGTTTTCCTGCTGATGTTCGTTCTGAGGATGCCATTATGCTGGCAACAGAAATGGGATATGCGTCTCCGGCAGTTATTTTTTCAGTATCTATGGAAGATGCGGAAGAGGTATATCGTGTGGGGGAGCGTGCGGCAGAAATACTTGCAGAACAAGCAGCAACGCAGCCTGCGATAGCACAACCAGCACCGGCTACCACAGACCCGGCTTCTACAGATCCGGCAGCAACAACTGTAACGCCCACTGAAGTGGCTCCGGCTACAGCAGAACAGGTTCTGTATGGTAGAAAAGTGCAGATTAACTATAAATGCAATTATGATGAAATGAAAAGAAGTATTCGCTACTTATATGAAAGTACAGACCGAAGAATTTTAGGAGCTATCAATGCTACTTACGATATGTCAACAGGCTTAATTGATGTAGCACTTGGTACCGGATTGTATTACATGACCGGAACAGAAAGAGAATATGTGGCACCGAATATTCCTTATATTCCGCAGGGAACAGAGAATATTTTCGGCACATTGACGATTCCTACCGAGCCGGTTAACGTAGTGGAAAATGAAGACTAAATAATCAGTATTATAATAATCAAGATTAAATTAAGAATAATCAGGATTAAAATATAAAATAAGCAGGAAGGGAGGACAATAATGGCTAAGAAGCAATCGTATGCGGATAATAACGGCTTTACTTTAATTGAAGTATTAATTGCTATGATTATTCTTGCGATTATTGTTGTTCCCTTGTTGCATACCTTCGTATCTTCGGCTCGCACCAATCAACAAGCAAGGGCAAGACTGCGGGCAACAACTGCCGCACAGGATATAATGGAAGGACTGAAGGCCTGTACCGTAGAGGAACTGGCCTATCAGTTTAATTATCCGGATGCATCTCATGCAGCAAATCCTCTAATTGATGAGGCGAATGAATTTCATGTGATTAACAGAAGTTTAGTCAGCGGAACGATTAAAGAAGTGCTTTGGGATGGGGCAGCTTATCAGGATGTGGTCAAGGGCGAAGTAGCGCTGAATAAAACGGGCACCACTGCCAGTATGTATTCCATCGATCATGGTGTTGAGTATGAATTCCTTGGTCAGACAAGCGGTAATTATTATTTTGAGATGCAGGATATGTCGGTTATGTCGGATCAGAGTATCAAATATGATGCATTGATTCATCTGGATGCCAATCCGTATCGTGCTGCGGGTAGTGCTTCTTATAAAGTGAATGATGAAGAAATTATTTCCATACGGGAAATGAATAATTTATATGATGCTTTTTATGTAGAAACAGAAAATGATACACATAGTGCAATTTTATATATGAACGCTATGGGTTCACCGGTAACACCGGTTCAGGAATCTGATATTTTCCGAGAGATTACCATTGATGTAGATAAACAGGTGATTTCGGGAAGTGATGTGATTATTGGAAATATATATATTAAATATACCGCATATGGCAAAGGACCTGCCGGAGCAGATATAGAATACGAGCCACTGGGGGCTGCCGGAAAACAAATTTTTAGCAATGTATCTTCCGGTATGGAACTGCGAAATGTATATTTATTTTATTATCCAATCTACTATGGTACTTATGGATTGAATTATGATACGATTACATTTAATAATCCTGATGATCTTCCGTTGACTTTTCATGTGATTAAGCAGGAACCATCGTCAGTAGACAGTACCTTAACAAATAAGGAAACAAATTATCATTGTGATTTAAACATAGAAGATGGGACAGGGAATTTAACCAAGGTCAGAACCAATCTGACTAGGAATTTGTTCGATGCTTATTCCGGCACGGTTAATGCCAAACCAATTTTTATTAGATTCTTTTTAGACGGAGCAGCGAAATCGGAAGCTGATTTTGGCGCAAAGAATCTGGCCGGTGTGGAACAGACTGATCGTTTGTTTGATGTAACAATCAATTTATATGAACCGGGAGCGGCAGCTGCCGGTTATCCGGATAATATGAGACTGACCACCTTGGTAGGCAGCAAGAATAACTAACACAGTTTTGAGGAAGGAGGGCATTGTAATGCAAAAGATTTTTCGAAAATTAAAAAAAGATCATTCAGGCTCTTCTATGGTAGTGGTTATTATTGCACTGGCCTTTGTAGGAATTCTGGCAGCTACAATTATGTGGATGGCACTTAATAACTATCGAATGAAAGCAACTGATACACAACATAAGAGAAGCTTTTATGCAGCAGAAATAGTTATGGAGCAAATCGTGGCGGGTGTACAAACAGAAGCATCCAAAGCGATTGATGTGGCGTATCAAAATGTCATGCAGCAGTATGCCAAAGCAACAGAAGCACAGAAACAAGAGGAATTTTGTAAGCAATATGTGTATGCATTGCAGGATTTGTTCGGCAACGGTTCCACAACAACCTATGAAATGGAGAAACTGAGGGCTTATGTTGATGGATACGCAGATCCAACAGCCAGAACTTTTGCCAATACAGAAGGAAGCGGAATTCTGTTTACTGTCAGAGGCGGCTCAGAAGATTCTTTGGGCGTGATGAAATCATCACTTGATGCGCATAGCTTTAACAAGAATTCAATTACTTTAAAGGATATTCATTTGGAATTCACCGATACAAGCGGTTATGTATCGATTATTAATACCGATATTGTTGTCACAGCACCGGAAGTGAAGTTTACGCAGTCAGCTACCATGCCTGACATCTTTGATTTTGCCTTAATTGCAAATAAAGAGTTAAGGGATGTATCCGGTTCTATGGGTACAGTGAAAGTTAACGGCAGTGTCTATGGCGGAGAGAATGGCATGACACTCCATCATGATTGGGAGATTAAAAAAGCGAATCTGATTGTTACAGATGATGAAGTATTGTTAAACGGTAACACTGCTTCACTGAAAATCGGTGATGCAACCGTTTCGGATATGCCCCTTTTCTGGGCAAAAAGTTTGAAAGTACAGAGAGCTTCAACAACAAACTCTTTGGATATTTATGCCAAGAGCTATATAGCCGATGATTTGGCGCTTAACAGCGCACAGGCTTCTGTGAAATTAACCGGAGAGTATTATGGTTATGGGAATTCCCTGACTGACTCCAATCAGAGTAGTTCCATCGTTGTAAACGGAATTAACACCTATCTGGATTTGAGCGGACTGGACAGTATACTTTTGGCAGGCCACAGCTATATAGGAACTGCTTCGGCAGTTGCAGGAGCACCGACTCCGACACCGGGAGCAACACCGGATCCCTATGCAGTTAATTATCTGGCAAACGAAGATATTATGATGGGTGAGTCCATTGCCATTAAGGGAGAACAGATTGCGTATCTGGTACCTGATGAGTGTATCGGTGTACTGGACGGTGTAGATGTATATGGCAGAAATCCCATGAGCGCGGCAGAATATGAAGCACTGCAAACCAAGCTGTTGGCATGCGATGCAAATGGAAAATATACAGATTCTGATGGTGTAGAGCACACACTTACGGAGATTGCTTATAATAAGCCTATTAGTACACTGGGCAATCCAATCAGTACCTATACCAGTACAGTTAAAAAGGTATTTTATCCAAGCAATGGTGAAACATTGGTCTATTATTATTTGGTAATGGATGAGACACAGGCGAATCAGTATTTCGCAGATTATTATGGTGTTCATAAGGATAAAGTGGATCAGTATTTTGACATTTATACCTATGGAATTAAGTCCAATAACAGCTTTACCAGAATTAATACACAGGGTGGCTGGCTTTCAAATGCAGATGCACCTACAGATGTATCTAAATTAAATCCTGCCCAAAATATAGATGTAACCATATTGGCAGGCGAAGCAGCACATTACACGGATATGTTTGAAGCCTTGAAGGCTAAATTAATTACGAATTTCTATGAAGTGAGCCTTGCGGAGAAGGCGAATAGTGTTTATCAGAATGTCATAATCCAAACCGGTGAAGATACCACGTTAGACGCATTTATGAGTACGGAAGGCGGGGACTTCACGTGGGCTACAGATGATGGAATCAAAGCGTATATTACATATGGTGATTGTAATTATAGTACGGCAGATCCGAAACTACGATTGATTGTAGCAGGCGGAGATGTCACAGTATCAGCAGATTTCACAGGTTTAATTGTAGCCAATGGCACAGTCACAGTAAATAATGGGGTGACACTATCAAATGCTTCGGATACCACGGCACGGGATGAGCTGACAAGAGTACTCCAACAACCGGCAGGTGGTGTGGTCGATGCTTGTAAACCAATCGATTTTTTCAGAAACGGAAGCAACTATATTCTGGCAGGAACAGTGGTTATGGGTGTTGGTGTCGGTGAGATTGATTTGTCACAGGATCCAATTGACTTTTCGGAAATAGTAAGATATGACAACTGGTCAAAGCAATAACGGAGGCGCCATGAGAAGAGACAACAAGGGCTTTAGTTTGGTAGAAATAATTGTTGTATTAGCGATTCTGGCGATTGCCGGTTTGCTGGGGATATCTGGACTGGGATATGTATTTGGGCAATCAGTGAAATCTTGTGCAGATGAACTTAAAAGTTCTATCGGCGAGACTAGAATTAATACAATGGGGAAGTATGAGACAACAATCCATATTTATGAGGGCACGGACGGATTTTATAAGCAGGAGTTTCAGTGGGAAGTAGCAGGTGGAACAGGCAGCTGGGTCAGTGAGAATCCACAAAAGGTCGGAAAATCCTATTTAACGTTGCAGTATCGGCTAGAGGACGGAACAGTCGGTAATATAGACAGTGACGGAATCTGGATTAGTTTTAACCGAAGCAGCGGCAGAGAACGGGTAATGACAGCTACACCATCAGGTACTGGTGTGACAGGGATGTTTGACCGAATTATTGTAAATGGTTCCTTAACCAGAACTGTAATAATAGTTCCCGCTACAGGCAAAATTATGGTACAATAGTACTAACGTGCTTGGAGGGCGTTAACGTATGAAAAAAAACCTTCTAAAAAAATGGAATCAAGGATTTACATTGGTTGAGGTGGTAATTGCTGTTGGCATTGCTTCTTTAGCTTTACTTTCAATTGGCGGTTTTATGGCAGTCAGTGCACGCTCCTTCTCGTCAACGAGTGCAGAGGTTAACCTGCAACATGAATCGCAATTGGCCTATAACCAATTACAGGATTTAGTTGTGGATGCCCAGCTGGGCGTAACACAGGCCAGTACCGTAGGTGGTACTGAAACTGTTATTGATGCCAATGTTATGATGGATGATTCGGCAGACCAAAAGGCAATTTATATCTACAATACCAGTGATGTATATAAGGTATTTTGGAATAATCCCGAAGACAGGCTGTATTACTTGGAATATGACGTCACAATCGACCCTTCAGGAAATGCTGTTTTAGGTGCTGCCCGAGGCACGGATGCGTTAATGGCAGAATATATTACAGATTTTGATTTAGATTTATCACTGTTAGAGAGCAAGCGCATTGTAGGCGTCCATATGACTTTTGAAAAAAGCAACAAGTCTTATGATGCCAATTACAATATTACAATCAGAAACGAAGTGGTAGTGAATAAGCCGATGGCAGATGCTTATGTAACTCCACCACCAACCATTCCGGCAACCAGTATCGATCCGATTGCTGCAATTTTAGTAGAACCGGGTTCTGTATATACCTTCCCGGCACCGACAGTACGTTCATCTTCTGTAACAGAAATTCCAAGCCAAGTGGTACGTTGGTTTATCGATAGTACAACACCGGTGGATGCAGGAACAACCATTGGCACAACATCAGGTCAATTAAAGATATCTGACAGCGAATCACATGACAGCTTTAAAATAAAGGTGGTAACTGATGATGGCTCTGCCAGCACGTTGGTGGATGTAAATGTACGAAAGGTGACCAGTGTTGGCGTGACTTATGAAGCAGTATCCAAAGATAAAGATGGAAATTTTGTTTCGGCAAATAAGCTGACTAAAAATGATGAATTTAAATTAAAAGCGACTGTTGCAATGAATCACGAAGAAGAATTGTCGGCAGGAGTCTCCGGCAGAACCTTAGCACAGGCCAAAGAATTGGATTGGGCAATTATGGAAGGCGATGCTTATTTGGAAGAACCTGCACCGGCAACGATTACAGCCAATATATGGCCGGGTAAGATGAAAGCTTCTGTTACTACAGATAAAACACTTCGCGTGAGAGCTACCGCAAAACATTCTCTGCTTTATAAGCCAACAGAGGGTGTATTTGGTGAGTGGACCGGAACGACTTTCATGAAACCTAATGATTTTAATATTCTTATTGACAGTGATTTTGAAAGAGGTCAAGAGTACGCTTTTAATATAGCAGACAGTAACCCTGCAACCGGACATATTTATTTGTTTGATTTAATTGTACGGAAGAAGATTGTAGATGAAGATGGTATCATCAGTTATGAACCACTGGATGATGAGGAGTACATAGTACGTGCAGAAGGTGGTAACAATGTAAAACTTCATTTCCCACAGAATTCAGATCCCTATGCTGAATATGTGGTAGATGTCAGCTGTTATAAATTCTGGAATGAAGCCAATAAAAATGTAATTAGTTATGGATTTTTAAAAGATTATTCTGGCTTTAATATTAGTAATGCCGTAGGCGAAAGTCATATGGATGCAATCGGATTGGAGGTTTCCGAGTTGTGTTTTGACAGCATGTATAACAATCCATTATCTTTGATTAAGTATTATACACCAAGAACCTACAGCGAAAGACTAAATGATACCACAAATACAAACTTTACTGTGGGTGGAATCACTAATTTTAGAATGGCATATGGTTTTAATCTTGATAGAAAGAGTATCAAGTGGGATTATTATACGAATCCAACTGGTGGGAAGAGCAAAGATGCTTTTATTAAATATGCATCAGGCAATAATTGTTTAGATGGATTGTTTTCCAATGATTTGGGTGGTAATAATCTGAACTTGTATTTCTCACATAAAAAATGGAGTGATAACACGCCACAAGTACTTTACTTAATACCAACAATTTATTTGAGTAGTGGCGATCAACATCTGATGTATCACACCTATATTAAACAAATTAACTATAATATCGAAGTGCCTATAAATGGCACTACTCAAAAACTATATTTCCCTTATCCGCTTTGTGAAAAAGACGGATTGAAAGATTTTCCGGGGAAATCGTTGGTGGTTGATACCACAGACCCCAGTAAGGCTAAGCTTGAGAAAGCAACATGGTATAATGCATATTATAGTAGTGATTTCAACAATCTATATTATAGCCTACAACGCTGGGCAGATAGTTCAGGAGTTACAAACTATACATTAACATTGTACAGTCAGTCGACTTATACAGAAACCTATAAAATTGGTTCATATCGAATCCAAGAAGGCCAGTTTATTTGGTCGAAAGAATAAGTTTGAAAGGATGGAGCGTATTCATGCGTAAATCGAGTAAAAAAATAATGACAGCTATCACAGCAGGCGTTTGCGCAGTAGTGCTGATTGGTGTTGGTGTGTTAACCCCATGGTATAATGCATCAGCAAAAGATACGCTTCAGGGAATACAGGAAATTGTTAATAACAGTTCCAAAGAAGCCCCTTATCGTATTTTGGAAATTGTTCCTGATGTGGCAGCAGCTGACTTTGGAAATGACGTAAAAATTGAGCAGTCAATGGGTTCGATTGGCTACTATATTGGTGGGCAGGAGCCGGTCAGACTAGAGTGGGATTTAGCACAATTTAACGACTCCTCTAAACGAAAAGAGTTTGTAGACAAGTTATATTCTTATGATACAGTAACAAGCACCGGTTCGGGTGCACTGG
>CAZNAP010000088.1:0-10473 GCA_964571145.1 uncultured Lachnospiraceae bacterium
ACGAAAGGTGGAAGTGTTTTGAGTAAAGAATGTGCAGGAACAACAGAGGTTATGCTGGGCAATGCAGCACTTGCCAGAGGTGCTTATGAAGCTGGCGTGAAGGTGTCCGCAGCTTATCCCGGTACCCCCAGTACCGAAATTAGCGAAAATTTAGTAAAGTATAAAGGCGAGGTTTATGCAGAATGGTCTCCCAATGAGAAGGTTGCAATGGAAGTTGCAATCGGTGCATCCTTAAGTGGTGTCAGAGCATTGGTATCTATGAAGCATGTAGGTGTAAATGTAGCTTCCGACCCCCTTTATACAATTGCATATAGTGGCGTAAATGGCGGATTGGTGCTGGTAGCAGCAGATGACCCGGGAATTTACAGTTCACAAAACGAACAGGATTCACGTATGGTGGCAAGAGCTGCTATGGTGCCTGTCATTGAACCTTCAGACAGTGAAGAAGCAAGAGTATTTATTAAGAGAGCTTTTGAACTTTCAGAAGAATACGATACACCGATTATGGTGCGTGAAACCACCAGACTTGCACATTCACAGGGGCTTGTTCATTTGGAAGAAAGAATCGTTCCGGAAGATAAGCCTTATGAAAGAAATATTGCAAAGAACGTTATGATGCCCGGTAATGCAATCAAGCGTCATCTGGTTATTGAAGAGCGTATGAAAAAAATGGCAGAAGATGCTTGTACTTTGGATATTAATAAAGTGGAGTATCATAATACTAAAATTGGTGTCATTACAAGCGGTATTCCTTATCAATATGTGCGTGAAGCACTGCCGGACGCATCTGTATTGAAATTAGGACTGGTTCATCCCCTGCCCCGTAAGTTAATTGAAGAATTTGCAGCAAAAGTAGATACTTTATATATTGTGGAAGAACTGGAACCTGTAATTGAAGAACAGGTGAAATCCTGGGGTATCAAGGCAATTGGCAAGGAAATCTTTACCATTCAGGGTGAATACAGTGCCAACATGCTTAAGGAAGCAATACTAAAACAGAAGGTGGAAACTGAAGCACCTGCACAGGTACCTGCAAGACCGCCTATTCTTTGCCCGGGCTGTCCTCACAGAAGTGTATATTCTGTACTTAAGAAACTGAAAATTCATGCAGCAGGTGATATCGGCTGTTATACATTAGGTGCTGTAGCGCCCTTAAGCGTTGTGGATACAACTGTGTGTATGGGCTCCAGTATTTCGACACTTCATGGTATGGAGAAGGCAAAAGGAAAAGAGTATGTGAAGAATTGGGTTGCGGTAATCGGTGACTCCACTTTCTTACATACAGGCGTGAACTCTCTGATGAATATGGTTTATAATCAGGCAAGCGGTACGGTTATTATCTTAGATAATTCTACAACGGGTATGACCGGACATCAGGAGCATGCGGCTACAGGCAAGACTTTAATGGGCGATACCACTTACATGATTAATCTCTATAAGATGTGCAAGGCTATGGGAATTGAACATGTTTACGAAGTAGATGCTTTTGATATTGATGAAATCGAAAAACTGGTGAAGCAGGAAACCCAGCGAGAAGAAGTTTCTGTTATTATTACCAGGTCACAATGTGCACTTTTAAAGACATTTGTACCTAAGGGTAAATGTGTCGTTGATGCTGAGAAATGTAAAAAGTGTGGTATGTGCTTGGTAGCAGGTTGTCCCGCAATTAAGAAGGCAGCAGACGGTACAGCTGTCATTGACCCGGTAATGTGTAATGGCTGTGGTCTTTGTATGAGCAACTGTAAATTCGGTGCAATCAGTCTGATAGAGAAATAATGCCGCGGGCATGAATTTGCAGGCTAGTGGCAGAAATGGAGATTAATTGGTATGGAAACAAAAAATATTATGATAGTAGGCGTAGGCGGACAGGGAACTCTTCTTACCAGCCGTATTTTAGGCGGTATGACAAGACAGGCCGGTTATGATGTTAAAATTTCAGAGGTGCATGGAATGGCACAGCGTGGCGGAAGCGTTGTTACCTATGTACGTTATGGCGACAAGGTTGCCGAGCCAATTGTAGAAGAAGGTCAGGCAGATGTACTGATTGCTTTCGAACGACTGGAAGCCCTTAGGTATGCTCATTTCCTGAAAAAGGATGGAGTATTAATTGTCAATGATCAGAGAATGGATCCTATGCCGGTAGCAATCGGACTGGCGGAATATCCGGAAAATATTATTGAAACTCTAAAAGCAAAATATAACGTAGTAGTTGTTGATGCACAGGCTAAGGCATTGGAAATTGGCAATGCCAGAGTGTTTAATACCATTATTATCGGTGTGGCAGCTAAGAGAATGGACTTTTCCAAAGAAGAATGGTTACAGGTAATTGAAATTACAGTTCCGCCTAAGACCGTGGAAATCAACAAAAAGGCTTTTGAAGCCGGTTACGAATTATAATTTTTTGAAATAATGATGTTTGTCACCCACCAGCACAGGGGACAGACGCAGAATGGAGACTGAAGACGTGATTTGGAATGAAGCAAAAGAATGCATGAGCAGAGATGAGCTTGCAAATTTACAAAGCAAAAGACTTGTTAAAGTAGTCAACAGAGTGTATCACAATGTAGAATACTATCGAAAGAAGATGCAGGAAGTCGGAATTGAACCCGGCGATATCCAGGGTATTGAAGATTTGGATAAACTTCCCTATACCACTAAAAATGATTTGCGAGATACTTATCCTTTTGGATTATTTGCAGCACCTCAGTCAGAAATCGTGCGTATTCATGCGTCCAGTGGTACCACAGGTAAGGCTACTGTAGTAGGCTATACCAGAAGAGATATTGATATTTGGGCAGAATGTGTTTCAAGAGCACTGACACAGGCCGGCGTAACCAAGGGCGACACCATTCAGGTAGCATATGGATATGGACTTTTCACCGGCGGTTTAGGTGCGCATTATGGTGCCGAGCATTTGGGCGCAACAGTTGTTCCCATGTCTACCGGAAATACGAAGAAACTTACAACAATGATGAAAGATTTTGGTGTAACAGCCATTGCATGTACCCCTTCTTATTTGTTACATATTGCAGAGACTTTGGAAGCAGATGGCGATATTCCGAATATTAAGCTTAAAGCAGCAGTTTGCGGTGCGGAACCTTGGACTGAGCAGATGCGTGTGCAAATTGAGGAAAAACTGCACATTCATGCGCATGATATTTATGGTTTATCAGAGATTATGGGACCGGGCGTAGCATGTGACTGTCAGTATCATAAAGGACTGCATGTTTATGAAGACCATTTCCTTCCGGAAATCATTAGTCCCGAAACATTGAAACCGATCGGTCCTGATCAGACAGGTGAATTAGTATTTACTACCTTGACCAAAGAAGGATTACCGCTCATTCGTTATAGGACGAAAGACTTGACCAGCATTAATTATGACCGTTGCGAGTGTGGCAGAACACTTGCCAGAATCAGCCGATTCAAAGGCCGTTCCGATGATATGTTAATTATCCGTGGCGTAAATGTATTCCCTTCGCAAATAGAGGCGGCGCTTCTGGAAATGGGTGGAACAACTCCTCATTATTTGATGATTGTAGACCGTGTCAATAATTTGGATACGTTAGAAATACAGGTTGAAGTGGAAGAAAGATTCTTTTCCGATGAAATCAGAGAACTGGAAAGCCTGAGTAAGAAGATTGCACATGCAATTCAGATGGCAATTGGTCTGGCAGTGAAGGTGAAACTGGTAGAACCGAAAACAATCGAAAGAAGTATGGGTAAAGCTGTTCATGTAATTGACAACCGTAAACTGGTATAGGAGGAGCATTATGGCAATCAGACAATTATCCGTTTTTTTGGAAAACAGAGAAGGTAGATTGGAGGATGTACTGAATCTCCTGAAAGAGGAAAAAATCAATATTATTTCCTTAAGTCTTGCAGACACCAGCGATTATGGCATGCTCAGACTTCTTGTAAATGACCCCGTAAAAGGCAAAGAAGCGTTAAAGAAGAATGGCTTTTCTGCAACGTTAAGTGAGGTGGTAGCCGTAACTTTGCCTCATAAAATAGGAGCACTTCAGGAAGTGTTGCATACACTTTATCATGCGGGCATCAATGTGGAATATATGTACGCGCTTTGCACGAAGACAGATGAGGCAGCTATTGCAATCAAAACTTCTGATTTGGAGAAGGCTCAGCAGGTATTAACGGAATCGGGTGCACATTTCTTTGAAGAAGGAGATATGTTCTAATATATTTATCTGGTTAATAAAGTGATATAAAGAAGATATAAGTAGAACTTATGATAAATATAATAAATATTGATTTTACTTATGATTAGTTTTGCATTATAATCAACAAGTAAGAAGCTGAGAACAGGTTTTTACAACCTGTTCTTTTTATGTAAAAAGTATGGATGATGTATAGTTACAGAGTGACTAAAGAATGGAAATAGTGTAAAACGGAAATAGGAAAGGATGAGGATTATTATGGTTAAAGCAGTCGTAGGCGCCAACTGGGGCGATGAAGGAAAAGGAAAAATTACGGATATGCTGGCACAGCAGGCCGACATTATTATCAGATTTCAGGGAGGTGCAAATGCAGGTCATACAATCGTAAATGAATATGGCAAATTTGCGTTGCATACTTTACCATCAGGCGTATTTTATAATCATACAACAAGCATTATCGGCAATGGCGTTGCCTTGAATATACCACTGTTGTTCAAGGAAATAAAGTCTATTACAGATCGAAATGTACCAGCTCCTAAAATCTTAGTTTCTGACAGGGCACAGATGGTTATGCCTTATCATATTTTGCTAGACCAGTATGAAGAAGAGAGATTGGGTGGCAAATCCTTTGGATCGACTAAGTCAGGAATTGCACCATTTTATTCAGATAAATATGCAAAAATCGGTTTTCAGGTAAGCGAATTATTTGATGAAGAATATCTGAAGGAAAAAGTAGAAAGAGTCTGCGAACAGAAGAATATCTTATTTGAACATATGTATCATAAACCGGTCATTAATCCCGCAGAATTGCTTGCTACTTTGCATGAATATAAAGAAATGGTAGAGCCGTATGTGTGTGATGTATCTGCTTATTTGGATCAAGCAATTAAAGACGGCAAAACTATTTTATTGGAAGGCCAGCTGGGAACGTTAAAGGACCCTGACCACGGAATTTATCCTATGGTAACATCTTCCTCTACTTTAGCTGCTTATGGAGCAATCGGTGCAGGTATTCCGCCTTATGAAATCAAGCAGATTATTACGGTTTGTAAAGCATATTCTTCCGCAGTTGGAGCAGGCGCTTTCGTATCTGAAATTTTTGGCGATGAGGCAGATGAACTGAGACGTAGAGGTGGCGATGGCGGTGAATACGGTGCAACCACAGGCCGTCCGAGACGTATGGGCTGGTTTGACTGTGTAGCTTCTAAATATGGTTGTAGACTGCAGGGCACCACAAATGTTGCTTTTACTGTATTGGATGTACTTGGTTATTTGGACGAAATTCCGGTTTGTACTGGTTATGAAATTGATGGTGTGGTAACCACAGATTTCCCTGTAACCTATAAGCTTGAAAAAGCAAAACCTGTACTGGAGACACTGCCGGGCTGGAAATGTGACATTCGCGGCATTAAGAAATATGAAGACTTACCGGAAAACTGCCGTAAGTATATTGAATTTGTAGAAGCAAGAATTGGTTATCCGATTACCATGGTTTCCAACGGACCTGGCAGAGAAGATATTATTTACAGAAGTAAATAGCAATAATTAGCAACTGCATAGCAATTATTTGTTTGTAGTATTAGAACGAGTTTGATATATTAATGATTAGATAAAACTTTTGTTTTATCTAAAATCCTTAAAATGTTCCAGTAGTGACATGTTTTGTGCCTAACTTTATATGTTCCTGCTAATGGACAAAAACCTCCTCACTTGAGGAGGTTTTTGTGTTATACTGCTAGTAGATTTGAATGAATTCTGAGGTGTGTCATGGAAAATTATTCTTTATTATTGGAGCGAATGATAGCGAATCCGGAAAATAAAGGGAAAACATTATTTTTGCATAGTTGCTGTGCACCTTGCAGCAGTTACGTTTTAGAATATTTGAGTTCTTATTTTAGAATTACGGTTTTTTACTATAATCCCAATATTACTGAGGAAGCGGAATATCGAAAAAGAGTAGAAGAGCAGAAGCGGCTGATTCAGATTTTCAATAGCCGACCGGAAGCACAGTATCCCATTCAAGTTATAGAAGGCGATTATCAAAAAGAGCTATTTTTAGATAGAGTTAAAGGATTGGAGAAGTGCAAGGAAGGCGGCGAACGCTGTAAGGTATGCTTTTCCTTGCGATTGGAAGAAACGGCCAAACAGGCGGTGGAGCATAAAATGGACTTCTTTACAACTACACTTACCATAAGTCCACTGAAAAATGCCGGTTTGATTAATGAAATCGGAGAAGCATTATCCACTCAATATGGAATTGCATTTTTACCTTCAGATTTTAAGAAGAAAAATGGCTATAAGCGCTCCATAGAGCTCTCAAAAGAATATGACCTTTATCGTCAGGATTATTGTGGCTGTGCCTTCTCCAAAGCAGAACGCGAGGAAAAGAAAGCTTTTCTAGAGACAAATGTATGATAAGAGGGTTTGCTTTAAGGCAGATGAGTGATAAAGAAGGCTTGCCTAAACAGGCAGGAAATGATAGGATAATTTAGGTATAGAATTGATTTTATTCTGTTAAGAAAGGTATGGTTATTTAGTATGAAAAAATTTCTGGATTTGATTTCAGAAGAAATGCAAAAGGCGTTTGAGGAAGCCGGTTATGATAAGGATTTGGGAAGAGTTACCCTATCCAACAGACCGGACCTTTGTGAATATCAGTGTAACGGTGCAATGGCAGGAGCTAAATTGTATAAAAAGGCACCCATGATGATAGCAAGTGATGTGGCACTGAAGTGTCAAGACAGTCCTATCTTCTCCGAAGCAGAAGCAATCGCTCCGGGTTTTTTGAATTTAAGGGTTAAGGAAGAATTTGTTGCCAAGTACTTAATGGAAATGGCAAAAGATGCTAAATTTGGCTTGGACATGCCTGCAAAACCGGCTAAGATTTTGGTTGACTACGGCGGACCCAATGTAGCGAAACCTCTTCATATTGGGCATCTTCGTTCAGGTGTAATCGGAGAAAGTATTAAGCGTATTGCCAAATATGCAGGCCATGATGTAATCGGAGATATTCATTTGGGCGATTGGGGACTTCCCATGGGTCTGGTTATTACCGAGTTACAGCAACGGAAGCCGGACTTGGTTTACTTTGATGAAACTTTTCAAGGGGAATATCCACAGGAAGCACCTTTTACAATTTCCGAACTGGAAGAAATCTATCCAGTAGCCAGCAATAAGTCCAAAGAAGATGCTGCCTATAAAGAGCGTGCCATGGAGGCAACTTATAAGCTTCAAAGTGGTGTTCGTGGATATCGAGCATTATGGAATCATATTATCCAAGTATCTGTTACGGATTTAAAGAGAAATTATGAAAATTTGGATATTAGTTTTGATTTATGGAATGGCGAATCCAATGTGCATGATTTGATACCGGGCATGGTAGATTATATGAAAAAAAATGGCTATGCTTATATCAGCGAGGGCGCTTTGGTTGTGGATGTAAAAGAAGAAACGGATACCAAGGAAGTACCTCCTTGTATGATTTTAAAATCAGATGGTGCGGCACTTTATCATACCACTGATTTAGCTACCATAATGGACCGAATGAGCGAATATCACCCGGATCGGCTGATTTATCTAACGGATAAGCGACAGGATTTATATTTTGAACAAGTATTTCGTTGTGCGCGTAAAACCGGACTGGTAGAACCAGAAACGGACCTTTTACACATTGGTTTTGGTACCATGAATGGCAAAGACGGTAAGCCGTTTAAAACCAGAGATGGTGGAGTCATGCGGTTAGAAACATTGATTTCTGATATTAACGAGGAAATGTACCGCAAGATTACAGATAACAGAGAAAATGAAAATGATGAAGAAGCACGTCGCACTGCTAAAATTGTAGCACTTTCAGCGATTAAGTATGGTGATTTATCCAATCAGGCAGCGAAAGATTATATATTTGATATTGATAAGTTTACCTCTTTTGAAGGGGATACAGGCCCCTATATTTTATACACAATCGTTCGAATCAAGTCGATATTAGGCAAAATTAAAAGTCAGGGTAATATATTGGAAACAGCGCAGTTTCGTGAAGCACAAAGTGATGCTGAAAAAGCCTTAATGTTGGAAATTACCGGATTTAATACCACAATGGAATCCGCCTATAAAGAAACTGCGCCTCATAAAATTTGTGCATACATTTATAATTTATCCAATGCGTTTAATCGGTTTTATCATGAAACCAAGATTGTGACAGAAGAAGATGCTGAGAAAAAAGCAGGTTGGGTTGCACTTTTGATGCTGACGCGTGATATTTTGGAAACTTGTATAGATGTTCTGGGATTTTCTGCTCCTGAAAAAATGTAAGTACTGATTGAAGATGTAGACAGTATTTTTCGATGGAAGGATTGAATTTTGAGACATGAGTTAAAGCATGAAATCAGTTATGAAGATTATCTGGTCATCAGAAGCCGATTAAAGCATCTGGTACAGGCTGACTCTCACGCAGGTGACGCAGGCGTTTATCGCGTACGCAGTCTGTATTTTGATAACTTTTCCGATCAGGCTTTGCGAGAGAAACTGGATGGAGTAGATCGAAGAGAAAAATTTCGCATTCGCTACTATAATGATGATACAGACTATATCAGATTGGAAAAGAAAAGCAAGATTCACGGACTTTGCGATAAGCAGTCAGCGGTCTTGACCAAAGAAGAAGTAATCAATATTTGCCATGGAAAAATAGATTTTCTGGCAAAAGCAGATCATGCACTTTTGCAGGAATTTTATGGTAAGATGAAATGCAGGTTACTGCGCCCGAAAACAGTGGTAGATTATCAAAGAGAACCTTATATCTATGCACCGGGTAATGTTCGGATTACCTTTGACAGCGACATTCGAACCAGTATTTATCAGAACAGGCTTTTTGAAGAAGAATTACTGACCGCTCCCACACAATCTGTAATCATTATGGAAGTGAAATATGATGCTTTTTTGCCCGAGATAATCAGGCTGGCAGTACAAGTGCCTTGTCGTAAGGCCGGTGCTTTCAGCAAGTATGCAGTCAGCAGAATGTATGGGTGAAAACAAATTATATTTATGACAGCAGAGTGTATGGTATGGATATATTAGATTGAGATTATACGAATATGTGCAGATACAGTATGAAGAAATGAAAGGATATGACACATGACTTTTAATGATATTTTCAAATCATCTTTTTTGGATAAGGCCACAAGCTTTTCGATTTTAGATTTTACGATTGCAATGGCACTTGCCTTTGCATTGGGATTGTTTATCTTTTTTATCTACAAACTTACCTATAACGGAATCATGTATTCGGCAGCATTTGGCTTGTCATTGCTTGCTATGACCATGATTACTACGCTGGTGCTTTTAGCAGTTACCTCTAATGTGGTGTTGTCACTGGGTATGGTAGGTGCGCTTTCTATCGTTCGTTTTAGAACGGCGGTGAAAGATCCCATGGATATTGTTTTCTTATTTTGGGCCATAGCAGTGGGAATTGTATTGGGTGCCGGAATTATTCCGCTTGCAGTCTTTGGTTCCTTGTTTATCGGATTGATTCTGTGGGTATTTGTAAATCGAAAAGGACATGATATTCCTTATATTTTAATTATTAACTGCAGTAATGCCGTGGCTGAAAAAGAAGTAACTGCAAGATTAAAAGATAAACTCAAAAGACAAGTATTGAAATCTAAAACCGTAACCAAAGAAGGCATTGAGCTAACGCTGGAAGTTCGGTTAAAAGATGATAACTCTGAGTTTGTAAACGATTTATCCGATTTTGAAGGAATCAATAATGTAGTACTTGTAAGCTATAACGGTGACTATATGTCATAAATTCTGAAGGGAAATTATTAAAATGACGGAACAAAAGAAACAAATGCCAAGAGGAGTGCGAGCAACACTTTTTGCATTGGCAGGTGCAGTGATTATGATACCGGTTGAAATGGCTTACTGTTGTATTATGATAATGGTATGGATTTTTTTAAATTTATTAGCATTAGAGAGTGGAAATACAAAAGCTTATTTTGGTGAAATCCTATATGTTGTTATGGTGATTCTGGGAGTAATCATTTATTTGGTTGGGGGTGATTGGTCTGGGAATGATTGGATGGAAGATAAAATCTCGAAAAAAACCGACCTAAAACTTGATTTTGTTGTCAGAGATGCTATAATTTTTACAGTGCAGATGTAGTTCATCGGTAGAACACCAGCTTCCCAAGCTGGGGAGGCGGGTTCGATTCCCGTCATCTGCTTGCTAAAAGCCCCGTAAAATAAGGGGCTTTTTAATTGTGCGCCTGGCGGCGCACGTTTCTAATGGGTGAAAGTCCCTAGT
>CAZNAP010000089.1:0-10338 GCA_964571145.1 uncultured Lachnospiraceae bacterium
TTTTTCTTTGAATTTTCAGGGTTGCATTGCTGTTTACTTGTCAAGGTTCTAGTTGCTTATTAACTTCGCAACGAATCTTACTATACCATTCTGAATGAATAATGTCAACAAATTTTTGAAAAATTTGCAGAAAAAATGATACATTTTAAAAACAGAGTAAAAAAGCCCAATTTTATGGCTTTTTTACTCTGTTAAAGATTGTCATTTTTACTAATTTAATGAAATTGTTGCTGTATCATCTACATTTTTTACAATGAGATTTAAACTGGAAACGACTTCGCTTTTTGGTACCTCACTCACCAACACCAGTTCCGTACTTTCGCCTGCCGTAATAACGCCTTTGTAATATGCTAAATCATTTAACAGCATATTCGTTAACGCATTCTTGGATTCCCCGTTTACTTCTATTTTAAAACGAGCACCAATACTGCCAATATCTAAATCCACATCAGATGCTGAAATATTCTCCGCCACAAACTTTACAACTAATAAAGAATTGCCTTCTGTGGCATTCATTGCAAAAACCAATTCGCCAGTTTCATTTGGATAGGTGTCTACTGTTTCATATCCCGTGTACGTAAATTGTACATCCTCTAAATTCAGTATGCTTTCAATAGAAGTAAAAGTATTCTCTACAATAACTATATCATCTGCATCTACTTGTTTGTCATTAAAAGGATCTTCATCCAACGTGGCCGGATCCGGTGTTGGCTCCAGAACCGGTTCAGGTGTTGCTTCCAGCAATGCTTTTGCAGCCGCTTCTTCCATTTCTTGTACATCAGCCAAATCCATTAATTTGTTTTCATAATTCTTATCATGCTTCAGAACTTCGCTGACTGCATATTCAATTACGAGTTCCTGTTGTTCTTCATTCATTACAGGAATCGCATTTCCACAACTGGTAATTGTTCCTGTCAAAAGCAAAATTCCCAAACCAATTAATAATCTTTTTTTCATTTGGACACCTCCTGTTGAGGCTCATTAACAATCTGAGGTTCATTAATAATCTCAATCTTTTTACGCTCTTCGCTTTTCTCAAGCTGGATATAAATAAATGAAATTGCTAGTGCAATAATACCTACAACTAAGAATACTACCACGCGATACATGGTTTCCACTTCTCTAAAATCACAAATGACTAATTTAACACACACAAATATCGCCATTACCAACCCGCATATACGTTCCATCTTGTCTTTTTGCTTAAATCCTACTCCAACGCAGGCTAAGGCAATCGCCATAAGGAGAATACTTACAATTACGGGTGATTCATAATGAGAAGTTAGTGAAAAGTATGCCAGAAATCCTGCTAGCAATAAAAACTTTCTCTTCATTGCCAATCCGTATCTTTTCCTAAAGACAATGATAATCGTAATTGCACCAATAACCATCATTACTGTGCTCACAAGATAATTAAAACGGAAAAAGACGCCTAAATAATAAAATCCCATGATACACAGACTTACAATATTATAAGGAAGCTGATTTTTATTCTTTAACCACGGTAAATGGTTGAATAACAAGAACACTAAAAATAAATATACAACATAAATTGGATACTGCCAATCATCCAGCCACGGGATTTGATCAAACCATTTAATCAATAAGTAACTATTAATGATAATAAATACAGAAAATGTAATCAATAACTCATGAAATAAATACAATCTCTTGATTCGGATGATGGATAAGAACAATGCTCCGGCAAACACTAAGCAATACCAGCCATCTGAAAATATCATTCCAATACCTACTATGGCAGTAAACAAAGTCACAATGCAGTCTAATACTTGCAATTCTTTTTTGCCGGAAAGTAACTTAACAATCAAAAATGCCGCCAAAACGGATATGGTTGTTTCCAAATCATAATACGCAAAAATACCATATAGAATAGGCAACAAGGAAAGATAATAGACTTGTGCCCAACGCCTTCCATCTTCTTTATCCCATAAAAGAAAGGTTACCATAGCCACCACTAAAATCAATGCTTCTGCTATCAAATGCACAAACACAGCCATTTCAGGATAAACAGCATAATCGCCTTCTGTACCTATAATAAATAATGCAAAAATACATAATCCATTTGTCACTGCACAAAGTGGGAATATCCCTCGTACACCTGCTTTGCATTGTTGATAGCTTAAGACATTTATAAAGACAAACGAAGAAATAGCATATAACACAATATATGCGTTTGGAAGTTCTTTGGCATACGCCAAGCTAATAAAGATTACAGAAAATACGATATGTAATGCTATATGTGTGATATTACTCGCAAGTTGATTGTTTTTATTTTGAAAGACTGCGCCAACCAAATTAACAACCAGTAATATAAACGTGATTATTAAGAAGTTGATTAATTCAGATTCAAAACCATTAACCGGAATCACACATACGATGTAACATCCAATCACACTAATCAAACGAATCAACGTGGAATCTTTCTTTTTTGCAATCAATATGGTAATGGTTGCGATTAACAAAGTGATAATCACGGCGATAAGAGCACTAATTACTTTCAGCACCAAATAATTTGCTACATTGGCGGCATATAATCCACCTATGCCGAGCCCTGTCATTACATGTGAAAATTTTGGTGCTTTTTTTGCTATGAAAATTTCTGAGATGGCCACCAGCAAAATGGCGGCTGCATATAAGCAGATGCCCTGTCCAAGACCACTCATAAAATTAAATGCAAATAAAATAAAAGCCACTAATACAAATACGGCGCCTATAATACTAAAGACCTGTGCTCCTATTTTAAACTCAAAAGATTTCTTTTCTTGCTTGGAAACCTGTACAGATTGAGAAGTCTGTACTGATTGAGAACATTGTATTGGGCAAGGTGCTTGTACTGGCTGAGGCATTTGTACTGATTGAGGTGTCTGTAATTGTTGAGGTAACGGTTGCTGCGCCAGGGTTGCCATGCGCTGTCTATATTTGGCATAGCTGCGTTCAGTTTCCTGTTCCACTTGAGAAGGTGTTGCCTTCCCACTTTCTAAATCTTTTAACAGCTGTCCTAAATACTGATCATAATAAGGGTCTTTTGAAATTTCTTGAAGTTGCAACAGTCTTGCTCTGACTCCCGCTTTTTGTTCAAGTAGTTCCGCCTCCCTACGCAATTGTCTGGCTCTCTCTATTTCATCTACCTTTACACTTGTGTTGATTTCTTGACTCATTCCTCCGGTATCCTTTCTGCGAGATCCAGTTCAAACCAAAATGCCACACCATTGTCATAATTTGTGACCCCATAATTTTGATTCATTGATTCCATAATTGCCTTAACGATAGACAAACCTATTCCGCTTCCGCCATATTCTCTGGTTCTAGCTTTGTCTACTTTGTAAAACTTTTCCCAAATATGGGAAATATTTTCTTCAGGTATGGGAACCCCTGTATTAAATACGGAAATACATACTTTATTATCCGCTATAGCTAATTTTACATCAATTACACGATCTCCTGCAACATGATTCATGGCATTAGTAAAATAATTGCCAAATACTTCTTCTACCATAAACTCATCTGCCCACACGTTGATGGGACTATATCCATCCATTTGTACCGATATTTCTTTTTGGCGACACAAAATATCTGTAGTGGAAAGATAATTTTGCACTAATGCAACGATATCAAAGCGTTCCAGTGAAACTGTATCATTTCCGAATTCCAATTGATTCAAAGTAATCAATTTCTTAACCATATTATTCATTTTAGCTGATTCATCCATTATGACTTCGCAATAGAAGTCTTTACTTTCCGAATCATCATTTATGCCTTCTTTTAAGCCTTCTGCATACCCTTGAATCAATGCTATAGGAGTCTTTAATTCATGTGATACATTGGACAAAAACTCTTTTCTCATCTCATCAATTTTGGTCTTCTTCTCAATGTCGCGTTGTAGCTCATTATTGGCATTCTTCAATTCTGAAATTGTCTTTTCCAAAGTCAAAGATAATTCGTTAATATTATGACCTAATAAGGCAAGCTCCGTTTTACTTTTACCACAATATTTGGCATCAAAATCCAAATGTATCATTCGCTCTGATATCTTGGTCAATTCCATAATCGGCTGCGTTATTTTTTTTGCCACGAACATAATCACTAAAGCACTCAATACAGCCGACACCATGCCTACGTATGCCAGGAAACGGTTAGCTAGTTTAACGCTTTCACGAATACCTTCCAGGGGAGTTCGAAACAGAAATAAATTTCCATTTTCTAACACACCCCACATATCCACATATTCCTGTTGCGTTCTCTCATCCAAGAACAGATGCATTTCATATTGTTCTTCCTCCATAAGGATTGTTTCTTCCGGAATGGTATTCTCTTCAAATAAATAAGTCAAAAGTTGTTTGCTTAATATCTCATAATCGCTAATGGAAGTTTTAATTGTCCTGGTTGCTGTGTCCAGAATAATAATATTGATGTTGTTCTTTCCGCATATCTTTTCAAATTCAATATCAAAGCTCTCAGTTCCAATCATTCCTTCATTAAACGCATTGTTAATGATTTCATAGGCATTCAGCATTTCCTTTTGCTTGTTTTGTATATAATAGTTTTCTAAAAAGGTATTGTTAATGAACCAGCACAATAAAATCGTTCCGGCCATCAGCAGGCAAAAAATCAATGCAAATTGTCTTCGAATGGAATGTTTAAAACTTAAACTTGGATATTTCATCTTTTAACTCATCAGCTTTCACTTTGTTTTCTTCGGTCAAAGCATTAATATTATGCATCCCCTGCACAATATCTTCTGATAATGAATTGACCTCCACAGCTTGGACAGTCGTATCACTGACAGCTCTGCCAATTTCATGAATATTTTCTTTCACTTGTGCAATTGTCTCATTAATAATTCCTGTCTCCTCTCCAAGCGACTTCATCTGATCATTAATCGTTAATGCACTATTTCCATATTGCTCACCAATTTTAACCATCTTATCATAATCCTTCATGACATCCTGATTCATAAAGTGATTAATCTGCGTTGTTTCATCCAGTAAGCTTTTAACAGCTTCCATAACTTCCGTACTTGCCAGATTCATTTCTTTTACTGTGTTCTCGATTTCTTCACTCAGTTTACCTACATTTCCCGCTACTACTGCAAAACTTTTCCCGTGTTCACCAGCTCTTCCCGCTTCTATCTTCGCATTCAAGCTCAAAATATTAGTTTGCTGCGCAATTTTTTCAATTTTAGCAGCCATGCTTTGAATGAATTCTATCTTCTTGGCATTTTCACTTGCTTCCTCAATTTTTGCCTGAATCACATCGATTTTTTCGGTTGCATAATTTTTGCTCTTTTTAGCTTCCTCTATAATTGTTTCTGCTTCAGACGCAACTCCGTCAGTAGATTTCATAACATCTATGGTACGCGTGGTAAGTCCGTCTACCTGTTCCACTGCACGATCCAATTCTTCGATTATGGATATGCTGCTGGCCGTACATTCTTCCATATTTGCACTAAGTGTACTGATACTTTCATTGATACCATTTAACTTATCGGCATTCACTTCAACTACATCATTCAGTTTATTTCCAAGTACCAGCGAATCTTCTGCGGTATTATTGACGCCACATACCAGCTCTCTAATATTGATGATAAACCGATTGACACTACTTGCTATTACTTCCAGCTCGTCGCCGCTTTTCATCTCTACAAACTGTGTCAAGTCACCATCCCCACTAGCCAAATCGCTAATCTTTTGATTCAGCTTTTTAAGATTTTTGCCAATCCGACTGCTAATAATATAAGACAACAGAATGCCAATTACAGTAAAGATTCCTCCAATCAGAATCAGCATCAATTTCTCGCTCATTAATTGAGCATCAATCCAATCAGCACTAATATCAATACCTACAATACCTACTACCTGATGATTACTATCAAAAATTGGACTGTATGCACTGAAAAAGCTCCCCCATTCATCAGTAGTAATTTCTTCATCAACGGATATCTGACCTGAAAATGCCTTTTCAATACTATCCATGGTTTCATATTCTTCAAAGATACCTGCCGGTTCTTCTGTATCCGTATCTACTACAAAAACAACCGTACCGTTTTCCATCTTTTTCATGGAATATACATATTCAACATTACCGTTATCTCTGAAAACAGACAAACTATCATATACCGTTCTATATTCTTCCGATTCTTCCATGCCTTCTGCAATTACATTAAATGAATCTCCATTAATTTCTCCCGCTGCACAAGCCGCCAATGCCATGCCGTTTTCCTTGGTTCTCGAAATCAAATTATTTGATTCACGAACATAAGTTAATGTTCCAACTCCAATCACACATAAAACACTCAAAAATGATATTAAAATAGTCAATTTACTTGTAATACTTAGTCTTCTCACCCTCATTGTGTATTCTCCTTATGTCTCCTGTTCATCTACTGTAAATTTGTAGCCTAATCCCCATATTGTCTTGATATAATCGCCTTTAGATCCAATTTTGCTACGGAGCTTCTTCACATGTGTATCAATGGTTCTTGCATCTCCGTAATAATCATAATCCCAAACACTATTTAATATTTTTTCCCGTGACAATGCAATTCCCTCATTTTCAAGAAAATAAGTTAACATTTCAAATTCTTTAAAACTTAATTCCACACTTTTTCCATCAATGCTAACCATATGTGCGGCTTTATCAATGCTAATTCCGCCTGCTTCCAACACATTATTCTCACCAAGCTTATTCGTCCTACGTAAAATTGCTTCGACTCTGGCAACCAATATTTTTGGACTAAACGGCTTTGAAATATATTCGTCTACACCAAGCTGAAAACCAAGAAGTTCATCCCGTTCATCTGATTTAGCAGTCAGCATAATAATAGGCACCTGAGAATATTGTCTGATTTCACGGCAAACACTCCAGCCATCCATTTTGGGCATCATAACATCCAAAATAATCAGTGAAATATCCTTTTGCTCAAAAAAAGTTTCTATGGCCTGACTACCGTCCTCTGCTTCCAATACAATAAAGTTGCTTTTTTGTAAAAAGTCCTTAACCAGTTTTCTCATTCTGGATTCATCATCCACTACAAGAATTTTCAGTCTGTCCATATAGTAACCATTCCTTTCCAAACTAACTATATTCACAGTATAGGACTAAAATATGTTAATTTTGTGAAATCTCGGCTTCTTTTTCGCGCATTACCGCTTCACGTTCACTTAAATCCTGTTCCCATGTTGCATATTGGTCTTCTATTGTTCTCTTATAATTTAGTATATTAGGATTGTTGCCGTTCATTGCAATTGCAAACATAGCAATGACCAATACTCCTAAAATTATATTCACTATAATCGATATTCTGATTTTAGAACGCAAAATCATATTGTTCTTTTGTGAAGGACGAATTCTTTGCTTTACTGTCGCATTATCCTTTTCTTCCTGTAACTGCACAAAAGAAATATACATAGGAACCGGTCTTACCAAATCCTCTGATATGCCTGCTTGAAGAAGTTCCTGTTGTAATTGGCGCAAATATTCCCAACCAATGGGAGTGGAAAAGACTTTTTCATCCAACATTTTATCATAAACTGTCAGAATATTTTCAGCATTTCTTCCGGCCAGCTTTTCCGAAAAGAAAGCCACCTTTTTTTGCTCCATTCTTGCCAGTTCAGCATCTGTCTGCGAATTGAATCGATACCCGTCTACAAAAATAGATTTCTGTTCTGCCATATTTATCCTCCTGCATATCGCAAGTTTCCTGCGATACTGCATTCATAAGTAGTTTGAAACTTTGTTTCAAACATGTGCTCCTTTGTATCTTTTTCAAAGAATCCATCTCTTATACAGTAATACCCCGGACATCAGATATTTCTGATATTCGGGGTATCTGAATGGAATAGGCGGGAGTCGAACCCGCGTCCAAAGACTCATTCCCTGTACTTCTACTATCATAGTCAGTTATTTTGGATTACTCCACATTCCCTCCCAAACCAGGAAGCTGACACCCCGGTCTGTTCAGTAGCTTCATTATACGCCCATGGGGACAAAGCTTAACCCAAGTCGTTTCCTGCATAGTCGATGCCTGATTCTAACGTGCAGGTGCACTAGGTCAGACAGCTGCCATTAGGCAGCGATTGCTAAATTGTCTTCAGCGTTTATATTTATTGTTGCGATTTGACGCATCGCCTGCGGATAGCTTCTCCAGCTGCAAAATCCCTGTCGAAACCTTTACTATCCCGTAAAGGTGTGCTACTAGTACAAAATAATTATAATCAGTTATGAACAAAATTGCAACTTATTTATATGGAATCAATAATTCCTTTGGTAGTAATGATTCCAACATTTGCTCTAATTTAAGTGGTATAATCGGCTTCGCCAAAAACTCATTAAAACCGGCCTGTAAATACTTTTCTCTTGAGCCGGCCAGTGCATCTCCTGTAAGCATAACCACTGGAGTTTCCTTGCACAAATTGCCTTCCATTAACTTCATTCGTTGTAACGTTTCATGTCCATCCATATCAGGCATCATATAGTCTAAAAAAATGACATCATAATGATTTTGTGTAATCCTTTCCAGACATTCATCACCGCTGTTTACATCAGTGATTTGAATTTGCGTCTGTTTTAGTAAATTTTTGAATATACAACAATTTGTCGCATTATCATCCACTACTAATATTTTTGCATCGGGTGCTGTAAATAATGGTTTGTATTCTTCTTCTATTGTTTCATTATTTCTGTTGGTATATACAGAGAAATCACCCAGTTTATCTTCGGTAACAATGGTCTGTATCAAATCAAAGTAAAAAGTACTGCCTTCCCCGTAGGTACTTTCCACATGCAAGTTGCTGTCCATTAAGTTCAGTAATTTTTGCGTAATGGTAATCCCAAGTCCTGTGCCCTCAATGTGATAATTATTCTTCAAATCAATTCGTTCAAATGCTTGAAATAATCTCGGAATATCTTCTGCTTTAATTCCTATTCCGGTGTCTATTACTTTAAAATGCAGGCATATTTTATTCTCCTGTATTTTCTTGCCAGCCACTGACAAGCAAACACTTCCTGTATGCGTATACTTAATAGCGTTAGACAATAAGTTGAGTAATATCTGTCGTATACGATTATCATCACCAATTAGTTTCGTTGGCAAATCTTCTGACACATCCACTGTAAGCGCAAGCTTCTTGTCGTTTGCCTTCACTATTTGCATTTGAAATACATCCTTCAGAAGCGCACCCAGCTCATATTCATCCAGAACAATATCCATCTTGCCATATTCAATCTTTGATGCGTCTAAAATATCATTAACTATACTGAGTAGACCCTTTGCTGCATTTTCGATATCTGTCGCATATTCATGAATCGATTGTTCTGCACTTTCACGCAGTATCATTTCATCCATGCCCATAATAGCATTAATCGGTGTTCTTAATTCATGTGACATCAGTGCCAAGAATTCCGATTTTGCTTGATTGGCCCTGTCTGCTTCCTCTTTTAGTGTCCTGATATGTTGCATTCTGATACGTTCATCAGTAATATCATAAAGAATGCATAACTTACCCAGCATAATTCCATCACTGTGAATATCAGTATGTTTTACCGAATAAATTCTTTTCCCAATCGAAATTTCATCGGTTTCTTCAATATCGAAAGAAAACAAATGACCGACGCCTTCTACTTCAGAAAGTCTCGTTCCTTTTTTGCAGTTTTCTAATACCGGAAAAAGCTTCCTTGCCTGCACATTTGCTTCTGAAAATCCCAAATGTGTATCCATAATGATAACTGCTGTATCCATATTTTGAATAATGTTTTCATGTGCAGTTGTAACCAAATTAAACAATTTCTGAGAGAATATCGTAACCATTACCAGAAAAATGCCAAATGCAGTGGACATTGGAATTGGATCAAAACCTTCAAATGTTTTGGAAAAGTATACACAATAAGCAAGAATTGGCATCATTGTACTCAGCCAAATCAATAAACTACTTCTTTTTTGCCGTTTATCTTTAGTTATGTAATAAAACCTGCCGGAAATCAAGATACTTGCACACATTTGAATTCCAACAATTATCACTGTTACCAAGTATAAGGGTCCACGGCCTAGTACCGCATGTGGGATAAACCCGCCTGTATCAAAGCTTACATTGGTATAATACAAATGATTCCATTCACTGGACCAAACTGAAAAAACGACGAAGAAATCATATATAAGCAGTATTCTATACAAACTCATGGGCAGAGCAAACTCACAATACTTAGAAATAAAAAGCAAAGTAAAGGTCATTGCAAAAGCCACACCTATGTATTCGCATCGTAAAGCAATCATAACCTCGCCGCTATTTTTTGAGAGTAATTCCAAAAGATACCCGGCATTAC